>JBKHJQ010000165.1:0-5982 GCA_046538055.1 Actinomycetota bacterium | reverse complement strand
CCCAACATCGACATGGAGGGCAGGGCCACCGGCGAGGTCGAGCCCTACATCGAGGTCATCTCCCGGATGAACCAGACGGTCCTCGACCGGCACCTGGTGGAGCGCTTCGGCGCCTGGGTGGTGCGCTGGGCCACCGGCCTGGAGCTGCCCACCAAGACCAACGAGGAAGGCGAGGAGGAAGAAGACCAGGAGGCGAAGCAGGCGCTCAAGATGAAGATGTCGATCGAGGACATCCTCATCTCCGAGAACCCCGACGCCAAGTTCGGGACGCTGTCCGCCACCGACATGGAGCCGTACGTGAATGCGGAGGAGTGGCAGGCCCGCAACCTGGCCGTCATCTCCCGCTCCACCCCCAGCCAGTTCGTCGGCCAGGTGGAGAACCTGTCCGCCGACGCCATCGCGGCGCTCAACGCCCCCCATCTGGGGAAGGTCGCCCGGCACAAGACCAACCTGGGTGAGCAGGCCGAGCGCATGTTCCGGCTCGTAGCCCGCTACCAGGACCGCACCATCGACCACTCGTCTCAGGCCCTGTGGCGCAACTCCGAGTTCCGCTCCCTCGCCCAGCTGGCCGACGGGCTGTCGAAGCTGGTCAGCGACCTGAAGATCCCGCCCGACCAGTTCTGGCCGTTCGTCGCGCAGTCTCTCGGCCGGCCACAGCAGGACGTGGAGCAGTGGCGCCGGGCCGCCCGGGACACCGACCGCCTCGGCGAGCTGCTGGCCAACCTGGTCGACGAGGGGATGGAGTAGTGGCCGCCACACCGGAGGGCCGGGCCGCCACCGAAGCCCACCGGCGGCTGCAGGCCCGGCTCGCCACCCTGACGGTGGCGGAGATGCGGGCCCTTTGGCGTCTCCTCGACCCCCAAGACATCGACTCGACCGTCGACGGGTGGGTGCTGGCTTCGGGCCGGCTGATCCGCCAGCAACACGACGCCTCCGTCCAGATCGCCGAACGCTACCTGACCCGGTTCCGCCAGGCCGAGATCGGCCAGCCCCACACCGGCACCCTTCCCCGGCCCGGGCTGTCCGACGAGGCGGTCCGCACGTCGCTGCTTGTCACGGGCCCGTTCCGGATCCGAAAGAAGCTCGGCCAGGGCGGCGACCTCGCCGACGCCGCCCGCACCGCGTTCCTCACCTCCACCGCCGCCGCGACCCGCCACGCCCTCAATGGCGGCCGGGACCTGGTGATCGGGGCGGTGAACCAGGACCGCCGGGCCGTCGGATGGGCCCGGGCGACGTCGGCCAGGCCGTGCGCGTTCTGCGCCCTCCTGGCGTCGAGGGGCCCGGTGTACAAGACGGAGGCATCCGCCACCTTCCAGCCGCACGACGCCTGCGCCTGCCATCCCGAGCCGGTCTACCGGGACGACTCCGAGTGGCCAGGCCGGGCCCGGGAATGGTCCGACCTGTACTCGGAGGCGGCGCAGGGCCAATCTGACCCGCTGACCACCTTCCGGCGCGCCTACGAGGGGCGCACCCAGGACACCCAATAGAGGGAAGGCCGACGGGCGGCAACGCCCCGCCAGGAGGTTGCCCGGCCACAGTGCTGGCGGGGGGCCTTCCCGCCACGAACACAAGGTGTGGGGAGATGCCCCGTGTCGCGAGGCGCGGGGGCGGAGCTGGATGTCGCCGTGTTCATCATCTCCCCACCTCGATGCGGGGTGGAGCAGCCAGGAAGCTCGCCGGGCTCATGACCCGGAGGTCGCAGGTTCGAATCCTGTCCCCGCTACCAGCGCGACGACGGCGCCCAACGGTCGATGCGTGACGCCGACGCACAACGGGCGAGAAGGAGGCAGAGATGCCAGAAGGTGACGCCGGCCAAGGAACGGGCGGAAATGGCGACGCCGGCCAGAAGGGCGGTGGAGACGACGGGAAGATCACGCTGACCAAGTCGGAGCTGGACGCCAAGATGGCGGAGGTCCGCAGAGGCGTGGAGAAGTCGATCTCCGAGAAGTACGCGGACTACGACGACCTGAAGGCGAAAGCCGACAAGCTCGCCGAGCTGGAGGAGTCCAAGAAGACCAGCGAGCAGAAGCTGATGGACCGCATCGCCTCGCTGGAGAAGGCGGACGCCGAGCAGAAGCAGGCCCTCGAGCAGGCCCGCACCGAGGCCCTACGGGCGCGGGTGGCGGGCGACTGGGGCCTGACCGACGCCCAGGCGGCCCGGCTGCAGGGTTCCACCATCGACGAGCTGCGGGAAGACGCCAAAGAGGTCTTCGGCGAGCCCAAGCCCGGTGAGGGTGAAGGGGGACCCGAAGGCGGCGGCGAGGAGAAGAAGCCCGCCGTGCCACGTCAGCCGCGTACCGATCTGAAGGGCGGATCCGACCCCACGGAGGGGGAGGAGGCAGACGTCCAGAAGATCTTCGACTCGATCGAGCTCTGAGTCGCGCCCGGCCTGATGGCCGTGGTGGCTCGGACCCACACGAAGGAGAATCACCATGGCCACCTCTGACGGCTATGAGGCCATCAAGGCGGAGAAGATCGTCGACGGCGCCCTCAGCCTGCTGGTGCGGCGCTCGGTCCTCGGGCGGACCGTGTTCCGCAACGCCGGCGGCGACTTCCGGGGGGCGAAGGACGACGCCATCACGCTGCGTCTCCCCGCCTATGCCAAGCCGGGCAAGCGGGCGCTCCGCTCCGACACGGCTCGGACCCGCCGCAAGCTGCACGAGCGGAAGGTCGTGCTCGAGCTGACCGACGGGTACAACCTGGACGTCCCCCTCACCGACGAGGAGCGGGATCTCGACATCGAGAACCTCTCGCGGGAGATCATCGCCCCCTCGGTGGAGGGCATCGCCCGGGAGTACGAGTCGGACATCGGCGACCTGATGTCCACCGCCTCCTACGCCCGGGACACGGTGGAGATCACCAACGACCCGTACAAGGCCGCGGTGCTGGCGCGGAAGGCTCTGGCCGATGGCCAGGTGCCCCTCGAGGGGCTGTTCCTGGCGGTCGGGTCCAGCGTCGAGGCCGAAATCCTCGGCCACGACAAGCTGTCGACTGTCGATCAGTCCGGCTCCCCTGACGCTCTGCGCCGGGCCGAGATCGGCCGGTTCGCCAACTTCACCGTCGTGACGGCCCAGGCGCTGCCGCCCGACGAGGCGGTGGCGTACCACCGCACCGCCTTCGCGGTGTCCACCCGAGCCCCCAGCGTGCCCGACGGCGCCGCCTGGGGTGCCAGCCGCAACGCCGACGGCTACGCCGTGCGGGTGATGCAGCACCTCCGCGACGACGACAACGACGGACCCGTCAACATGGTGTACCACGACGCCTGGGTGGGGATGAAGGCCGTCACCGACAACGGCGCCATCGACCCGACGACCGACAAGTTCGAGCCGTCGATCGATCCCGACGAGTCGGGGGCCGACGACCTGTTCGTGCGGGCCGTCAAGCTCGAGCTGGCATCGTGACAGTGAGGGAGGGGACCGGGGACCACTCGGTCCCCTCCCGCGAGGCTGCGCTCCTCAGTCACTACGAGCGGCACGCCCACCATTACCGCAGCCCACTCGACCGCCTCTCGGTGATCGAGGTGATGCGGGCCCTGGGCGTCTCCGGAATGTCGATCCTCGATGTCGGCTGCGGCGACGGACGGCTCGTGGACCAGCTCCCGCCCGACTGGGTGGTGGACGGCATCGACTACAGCCCCACCCGGATCAGGCTCGCCCGTGAGAGGCGCCGGTATCGGCGTCTGGTATGCGGATCCGTCTACGACCTGGCAGATCACTTCCCCGACCGCTACGACGTGGCGGTGGCCGTGGAGCTGCTGGAGCACACAGAACGGCCGGCCGATGTCATCGACCAGATCCGACGGGTGGCGGCGAGCCTGCTGGCGACCGTCCCGATCGACATGCCGTACAGGGCGCATCTGCAGGTGTATCCGTCGGCGGGCGCTGCCGCCGAGGCGCTGGGGGCCCACCGGTTCCGGCGATTCGGGCGGCATGTTGCGTTGGCGTGGTCATGGTGAACGTCTTCGTGCTGGGTACCGGTCGATGCGGCACCACAACCTTCGCCCGGGCGTGCAACCACATCACGAACCACACCTCCGGACACGAGACCAGGAGCCGCAACTGGCGGTCACGACTCGACTACCCGGCCGATCACATCGAGGTGGACCACCGGCTCGCCTTCTTCCTCGGCACCATCCAGAAACGGTGGGGCGACGACGCCACCTACGTGCACCTGACCCGCGACCCCGAGAAGGTGGCCCGGTCGTGGTCGGTGAGGCTCGGTGAGGCAGGGATGATGCGGAACTGGCCGCGGGCGGTCTTCTATCGGCCGAAGGGCCTGGACCACCTGACCGCCGCCCGCATCATGGTCCGGACCATCACCGACAACATCGAGATGTTCCTCCGTGACAAGACCCGGGTGGTGCGAATGGACATCGAAGGGTCCCGCCGACCCTTCATGGACCTGTGGGAGATGATCGGGGCGGAAGGCGACCTCGCCGGTGCGCTCGAAACCCTCGACCGGGTCCACAACGCCCGGCGCCGGCGATGAGGATCGTTGCTGCCTTCGCCTACCGGTACGAGCCCGACTGGCTGGTCGACCAGCTCAGGGAGAACCTCTCCTGGGTCGACGGGTTCGCCGAACTCGACACCCGCGGCCGTGACGACGTCTGGATGCCGCGGGTGGAGCGGGTGCGGGCCGTCCAGGCGATCGCCCGGGACCAGGGCGCCGACTGGGTCCTGGCCCTCGACCCCGACGAGCGGCTGGAGGACGGAGCCGAGACGGCGCTGCGGGCACTCGCCGAGATGGAGCACGGCCGCTATTCGCTGCGGATGCGGGAACTCTGGACCCCCAGCGAGTACCGGGTCGACGGAGTCTGGGGGCAGAAGTGGCGGAAGCGGTTCTACCGGCTCGGCAACCGGGACGAGCCCCGGCGGGTCGACTTGAACATCTACCACCTCAAGATGATCGAGCCAGCCAACCGCCGTGAGCGGGTGCGGATCCACTCGGCTCACAACCACTGGGACAACCGGGGCCGGGGCTTCGACTACATGCTGGACGAGGAGGGAATCGTGACCGAGACCATCCCCGAGGGCCGTGGCTTCACGCCCCCATACCGCCCGTATGAGTTCTCCGTCAGTCCCTGACGTCGTCTACGTCGTCGGAAAGTCGGGCACCAACGAGGAGCTGCGCTACTCGCTGCGGTCGCTCCGCAACATCCCCCACGGCACCGTGTGGCTGGCCGGCTACCGGCCCAAATGGGTTCGCAACGTCGAGCACCTGCCGCTCCGCCAGGAGAAGACCCGATACCAGAACTCGACCGCCAACCTCCTGGCCGCCTGCCACCACCCCGACGTCGCCGACGACGTCATCTACATGAACGACGACTTCTTCTTCCTGGAGCCGATCGAGCGGATGCCGGTCTACCACTGGGGCAAGATCGAGGAGGCCCTCGGCTACTACAACGGCAAGTACGGGAGGCCGTCGCCGGGGCAGCGGTCCGGCAACTACCGCCGGGGCATGGCCCAGACCGCCGACCTGTTGCGCCGCTGGGGCTTCGACGAGCTGCTCTGCTACGAGGTGCACGTCCCGATGCCGATCCACAAGGGACGCATGGCGGAGGCGATCCGCCGGGCCGCTCGTGACGCCCCCTCGATCGTGGCGCTCCACAAGCGGACCCTCTACGGGAACCTCTACCGGATCGGCGGCGAGATGTTGGGCACCGACCGTCGGCCCGACGTCAAGGTGCTGACCAGCGACCACACCTGGGACGCCGGCCAGCTCTTCGTCTCCACCAGCAACCAGAGCTTCAACTCCGGGCGGGTGGGACGCCGGCTGCGGAAGCGCTTCTCCGAGCCGTCGCCGTATGAGAGGAGCCGATGATGGCGTGGATCGAGCCCGAGGACGTCACCGGCGTCTATCCCTCCGTGACGCCCAGCCAGGATCTGTGCGACCACGTCCAGGGCCTGGCCGAGGTGGTCATCGGATCCCAAGAAGAGCCGATCCCGACCCGCCTGAAGGCCGTGATGGTCGAGATCGTCACCC
>JBKHJQ010000164.1:0-6053 GCA_046538055.1 Actinomycetota bacterium | reverse complement strand
CCTCTCCTGCGTTCCAGGCGATGGTGGCGTACTGGAGCCGAAGGGCGCGCCGGCGCAGCGGGCTGGGAGAAGGGGACGTCACCATCGCAGCATATCCAGCGAGGGGCGGCTCCCGATCGGAGCGTTTCCCCGATTCGACCTCCCGTTCAGGGAGCCAACTCCCGTCTGGACCATGACCCCTGGTGGTCGGGGTGGGCGGACCATTCCTCCGGCAGCAGGCCGTAGGTGAGTTCATCCAGCCATTCGCCCCGCTTGAGAACCGCCCGCCGGATCTCGGCTTCCTTCCTCATGCCCAGCGCCTCGGCCAGGGCGGGGCCGGCCGTGTTGCGCTTGAACACCTCCGCTTCGATCTTCACCACTCCGATCTCGTGGAAGGCGAAATCGATCAGGGCCGACAACGCCTCCGTCATCACGCCCTTCCGCCAATGGCCGGCGCCGAGCCAGTAGCCCACCGAGCACCTGCCGGGGAAGTGCTGGGGGCGAAGAGAGATCGAACCGAGTGGGTTCTCGGGAATCCCCGACACCTCTCCCAGACGGTCCAGGATCACCCACCCGAATCCGTCTGCCGAGAAGGGTCGGGTTCGACGCTGCTCGACCCACTCCAGGACGTCGTCCACCGATTCGGGGCCATCCCAGAGCAACCCAGCGGTGACCCGGTCCCGATCCGGTCCCCCCGCCATTCCGTACAGTGCCAGGGCATGGGTGCGGGAGGGGGGTTCGATCGTCAGTCGCGGAGTGCGGATCACGTGCGTGTTGAGTGATGTGGGATCTGGTCCCGACGCGGTCATGGTGTCCCATGGTGCCCGAGCCGAGGCGGATGTCCCCAATCCGGATGACGTTGCAGCGGCGTATAGGTTCGGGTAACCGTCCCCGTCCGAATATGGTGGAAGGGACCAACCCACGAGAGGACTCAATGGCAGACGAAACTCAGCTCATGGTCTGGATCGACCAGGACCTGTGCACCGGTGACGGGATCTGCTCCGAGATCTGCCCGGATGTCTTCGAGCCCCGTGACGACGGCCTGTGGGTCGTCAAGGAGGAGGAGAAGAACTTCGGGCGTCGGGTTGTCTTCGACGGAGAGGGAGACTCCGACTCCGGACCGGACGGAGCCCGTGGTCTGGCTCGGATACCCGACGACCAGATCGACCTCGCCATCGAGGCGGCCGAGGAGTGCCCGGGCGAGTGCATCATGATCCAGCCCTTCCAGTCGGACCTGGTCCACAGCTGACCTGAACTGCCCGGCCGGGGGCGCCGTATCCTCGTTCAATGACCTGGCCCCGGCGCGTGGAGATCACCGAGTCGAGTCCTCGAGACGGGCTCCAGTCCCTGGGGGCGTTCGTCCCCACGGACGCCAAGATCCGGCTGATCGAGGATCTCTCGGTGGCGGGCCTGGTCAGCTTCGATGCGGTCAGCTTCGTCAGCCCGGCGGCCGTTCCCCAGATGGCGGACGGGTCGGATGTGGTGGCGGGTGTGGCTCGCTCGGGCATCACCCTCAACGGAATCGTGCCCAACCTCAAGGGGCTGGAAGCCGCTCTCGACGTACGGATCGACCGCATCGGCGTGCTGACGGCAGCCTCCGACTCGTTCAACCAGCGGAACATCAACGCCACCGTGGAGGAGTCGCTGAGCCGCATCCGGGCCATCCTCGCCGGCGTGCCCGAGGGTCTGGGAGTACGGGCGTACATCTCGACGGCCACCCACTGTCCGTACGAGGGTCGGACCGATCCCTCCCGGGTAGCCTTCCTGGCAGAGACACTGCTGGAGTGGGGATGCGACGAGGTGTTCCTGGGAGAGACGATCGGGAAAGCGACGGTGGCGGACGTGGAGCGGCTCCTGGAGGTGGTCACGGCGAGCGTTCCCGTTGAGCATCTCGGGATGCATCTGCACGACACCTACGGGCAGGCGCTGGCCAACGTCGTCTCCAGCCTCGAGCGCGGGATCTGGAGGTTCGACGCCTCCGCCGGGGGCCTGGGAGGATGCCCCTATGCGCCGGGGGCGAGTGGCAATGTCGCCACCGAAGACCTGATGTGGCTTCTGGACGGCCTGGGGATCGACCACGCCGGGGAGATCGAGCCTGTGGCCCGGGTCGCAGAGGAGTTCTGCCGGAGCCAGCAGCTTCAGTATCGAAGTCGAGCCGGACGCGCCCTCCTGGCGGCGCTCCCCGAGTGCCCATGAGCATCCACCTGGACGAGGATCTCCGGGCCATCGCCCGCCAGACCGCCGAGTACGTGGAAAAGGAGATCGTGCCCCGCGCCGAGGGCTGGGAGGAGGAGGGCCGGGTCCCCCGCGACGTGCTGCGGGCGATGGGCGAGCTGGGATTCTTCGGACTCCGTGTGCCGGAGGAGTGGGGGGGCGTGGGCCTGGGGCCGCTGGCATCGGTGGTGTTCGCCGAGCAGCTCGGCCGTTCGACCTTCGGGGGATTCACGATCACGGTGCTGGCCCACACCGACCTGGCGATGCCTTATATCACCCGCTTCGCCTCCCCGGAGATGAAGCGTCGGTTCCTCCCTGCCATGGTCGCCGGCCACAGCATCGGTGGGCTGGCCGTGACCGAGCCGGATGCCGGCTCCGACGTGGCGGGAATACGGACCACTGCCCGCAGGGACGGTGACGGGTACGTGATCAACGGCACGAAGATGTTCATCACCAACGGCGCAGCGGGCGACGTGATGGTTGTAGCGGCCAAGACCGACCTGGCGGTGAAGGGCTCCCGGGGGATCTCCATGTTCGTGGTGGAGAGAGGCACCGAGGGATTCGCGGTGGGTCGGAACCTCCACAAGATGGGCTGGCGGTCCTCGGACACCGCCGAGCTGGCGTTCACCGACTGCTACGTGCCGGCCGACAACCTCATCGGGGACGAGAACAGGGGCTTCTACTACATAATGGAGAACTTCCAGAACGAGCGTCTGGTTCTGGCCGGACAGGCTCTGGGAGAGGCGCAGAGGGCCCTGGAGCTGACGGTGGAGCATGCTCGGGGCCGGACCGTCTTCGGCACGTCCCTGTGGGACATGCAGGCGGTCCGTCAACGACTGGCCATGGACCAGGCCCGCCTCGACGCCGCCCGTCAGCTCACCTATCACGCCGCCTGGCTCGAGTCCCGAGAAGAGGATTCGGTCCGGGCCGTCTCGGAAGTGAAGGCACTGGTGGGGGAACTGGTCAACCAGATCCTCTACGACTGCGTCCAGTTCCATGGTGGCATGGGCTATATGGCCGAGACCGCGGTGGAGCGGATGTACCGGGACGCCCGCATCCAGTCGATAGGGGGAGGCGCTACCGAGGTGATGCTGGAGGAAGTGGCCAAGCGGCTCTGAGGCCGGATCAGGCGTCGCCGCCCTATTGGCGTCGACTGTCCGCCGAGTACTCATCGGCGGCGACGATCTCCTCCGGCTCCAGGGGGTGCCACCCCATCTCGAGGGCGCTCCACAGGGTCTTGGAACGGGGGTAGGCCAGGGCGGGAATCAGGGCATTGGCGCCGATCGTCACACCCAGCAGCCAGTTCCAGGGCACATCAGGCCAGGTGAGGACCATGCCGCCCACGAGCAGGATCAAGAACAGCGCGAAGGTGACGGTGGTGACGATGATCATCGCCCCCACCCAGTAGCCGGGCTCCCGCTCGAAGCGCACGCCGCATCCCGGGCATCTTTCCCTCATCTCGAAGAAGCTGAGGAACACGTCCCGCTCCCCGCAACGCGGGCACCTGCGTCGTAGCCCTCTCGAGATGAGAGTGGAGCGGGAGGGGGAGGGGTCGGCCATTAGGCGATCAGGGTACGGCCTTTCCGGCCCACATCTAACGTGGCGGCGTGCGAGTTCCCGACCTCTCGTCCCTGCGGGTCGAATACGAGACGACCGGGATCGATCCTGCCTCCATGGCCGAGGATCCTCTGGAGGAGTTCGTGGTGTGGTTCCAGGCAGCCGCAGAAGCCGGGATAGACCAGCCCAACTCCTTCGTTCTCGCCACCTCCACACTCGACGGCGTCCCCTCGGCCAGGGCGGTCCTGCTCAAGGAGATCGGCCCCGAGGGTCTCAGCTTCTACACCAACATTCGATCCCGCAAGGGCCGGGAGCTGGCCGGCAACCCCCGGGCCGCCGCCTGTTTCGTATGGATGGAGCTGCACCGTCAGGTGAGGATCGAAGGGACGGTGGAGCGTGTCGCCGATGCCGACGCCGACGCTTACTTCTCCGCCCGTCCGCCCGGAAGCCGCCTGTCGGCGGCCGCTTCGCACCAATCCGAGGTGGTCCCCTCCAGGGAGGTGCTGGAGGAGCGCTACCGGGAACTGCAGGAGGCGTATCCAAGCGGGGATGTGCCGCGTCCTCGGGAATGGGGCGGGTTCCGTATCCTGCCCCGGATGTATGAGTTCTGGCAGGGGCGGCCCCATCGCTTCCACGACCGCGTCCGGTACCGGGAGGAAGGATCGGCCTGGGTGAGAGAGAGGCTGGCGCCATGAGGACCCGACCATGCGCCTGACGGTGCTGGGATCGTCCGGCACCTACCCGGTGCGGGGGCGCCCCGGGTCGGGATTCCTGATCGAGGGCGAAGGCACCCGGGTGTGGTGCGATGCTGGTCCCGGCACCCTGCCTGCCCTGCCGGTTGATCTGGCCGACGTCGACGCCATCTTCGTGTCCCATCGCCATCCCGACCACTGCCTGGACGCCATCATCGCCAGCCACGTGCTCGTGTACGGGCCCCGTCCCCGTTTCGGTGTGCCGCTCTACGGTCCCGCCTCGGCACTGAACGCCGTGACCGGCTTCGTGGACGGGGGCAGGGTCGGTGAGGCCTATGAGCTGCATCCGCTCGAAGATGGAGACGAGGTCACCATCGGCTCTCTGGGCCTGCGGGTGGCCACCTCCGATCATTCCGTGCCCACTCTTGCGTCCCGGTGGGAGACCGACAGCCGCAGTCTCTGCTACTCGGCCGATACCGGCCCCGCCGGCACGTGGATGCGCCTGGCGGAGAGCGTCGACCTGTTCCTATGCGAGGCGAGCTACCAGGGGGAGCCCGGGGTGGCGGAGTACCCGCACCATCTCACCGCCACCGAGGCGGGGGCAATCGCTCGCTCGGCCGGAGCCCGCAAGCTCATGCTCACCCACATCCCACCCCATCTCGATCCCGCCCGATCCGTGCTGGAGGCGGAGGCGACCTTCGACCGTCCGGTGAGCTTGGCGGTTCCGGGCACGTCGACCACCCTGTGAAACCCGCCGATATGGAGGTTCCCGTGCCCCGTGACCGTTCTCCCGACGAGCTCCGTCCCGTCCGCCTCACGTGCGGGTTCACGGAGGCCACACCCGGATCGGTCCTGATCGAGATGGGACGCACCCGGGTGCTGTGCACGGCCACCGTGGAACGGGATTTGCCCCGATGGATGCGTGACTCGGGGAGAGGGTGGGTGACCGCCGAGTACGGGATGCTCCCCGGCTCGTCGTCGGAGCGCATCCGGCGCGACCAGTACCAGGGAGGAAGGGCCAAGGAGATATCCCGCCTGATTGGAAGGTCGCTGCGCTCGGTGGTGGACCTGGGCCGGATGGGTGAGGCGATGGTCCGCGTCGACTGCGACGTGATCGAGGCCGACGGCGGTACGCGCACGGCTGCCGTGACCGGCGCCTGGGTGGCGCTCCATGACGCTCTCGTGGCGGGCGAGGCAGACGGCCAGGTCACATCCGAGGCCCTGATCGACCATGTGGCTGCCGTGTCGGTGGGGATCGTGGAAGGAGAGAAGCTGCTCGACCTGGAGTATGAGTCGGATGCAGCGGCGGAGGTGGACATGAACGTCGTCATGTCCGGGCGGGGCCTCCTGGTGGAGGTGCAGGGGACCGCCGAGCAGGCCCCTTTCACCCGTAAGGAGCTGGATGAGATGCTGGACCTCGCCCAGTCGGGGATCGAGGACCTGGTCGATCTGCAGAGGCAGGCGATCGAGTGATCGACCGGCTGGTCATCGCCACCAAGAACGAGGGGAAGCGCCGGGAGATCTCCCGGATCGTCTCAGATCTGGGAATCGCGACCGAGACCGTGACGGGGCTGGACTGGCCGGACGTGGAGGAGACGGCCGACACCCTGG
>JBKHJQ010000163.1:0-6070 GCA_046538055.1 Actinomycetota bacterium | reverse complement strand
CGTGGGAGCCGATCGATACGTGCAGGGTGCCGGACACCACGTAACCCCATTCCCGGCCGGGATGCCGCTGGGGGAGGTGGGGGGGACTGGACTCGGCCCCTGCCTGGTACTCGATATAGAGGAACTCGATGCCGGGGACCGACACCGGGGTGAGGCTCTCCCAGCGGACGCCCTGGGCGAACTGGAGACCGCGGCGATCGCCCGCCCGCTGGACGGGAGGTGAGTCGAGCACGGCCGGCTCCTCCTCGGAGCCCCACTGCCGGGAGTCCACCGCGATCCAGCGCCCCTCGTGCTGGCCGAGCAGCAACCGATCGAAGGAGATCCCCAGCTGTGTGACGATGTCGTAGAGGGTCCGGACCGAGGGCTGGGCCTTGTTGGTCTCGATCTGGGATATGAGGGAGGCAGACACCCCCACCCGCCGGGCCATCTCCCGCAGGCTGATCCCCTTCTGCTGGCGCACCTGGCGGAGCCGCTCTCCCAGATCCACCAGGGCCCCCGTGGGCGAATGGCGGTCCAGCCCGCCGGTCATACCCCTCTCCTGGATCCCCCCTGGGGGCGGATCGCACCCATGATTCCCCGGCGGGCGTACAGCGCCACCCCGATGAGGATCGCTCCGAAGACGAGACGGGCCACCTCGGCGGGGACGGTGGCACCGAATATCCCGGTCCCTCCGAAGGTGACCCGCAGGAGCTCACTAAGGAGGATCACGAGGGGAGCCCCGATCAAAGGGCCCTGCCACGTGCCGGCACCCCCGTAGATCGCCATGATCACCGGGTTGATGGCGTTGGTCATCGAGAAAGCGGCGTCGGGGTCGATGAAGGTCACCCGCTGCGCCACCAGCGCGCCCACCAAGCCCATGAAGAAGGCACCCAGCCCGAAGGCGTACATCTTGGTGCGGGTGGTGCGCACCCCCAGGATCCCGGCCGCATCCTCGTCCTCCCGGATGGCCACCAGGGCATGGCCGAAGCGTGATCCCTCGATCAGGCGGACCACCACCGTCACCACCACGGCCAGCCCCAGGAATATGAAGAAGAAGAGCTGCTCTAGCTGGCGGGAGTCGAGGTCCAGAGGCTCGAGGAAGATGCCCAGGGCGCCCCGGGTGAAGGGGACCGAGAAGGCGAGACGCTGGACCAGGAAGGTGAGGATCAGGGTGAGGATGGCGAAGTACACGCCCCGGATCCGCAAGCTGGGGATGCCGATGATCATCGCTCCCACCACCGCCGCCAGCCCTCCCAGGACGGCGGTGAGGAACGGCGACCAGCCGAACGTGTGGTTCAGGATGGATACCGTGTAGGCGCCGATGCCGTAGAAGGCGGCCGTGCCCAGGTTCAGGTAGCCGCCATAGCCGCCCAGGATGTTCCATGCCTGGGTGAGGACGATGAAGATCATGGCCGTCGTGAGGACGTTGAGGATGGCCAGGCTCTGGATGCTGAGCCCCGCCAGGGCGAGGGCGGCCACCACCGCGGCGCCCACCGCGCCCACGACCCAGCCCCGTTTGACCGACAGCCCGCTCATATCGCCCTCGCGGTGGCACCCGCCAGCCCCTCCCGCCGCACCCACAGCACCACGATCAGCAGGCTGTAGAGGACGATCGCCACGTACTCGAACGGGAGGTAGGCCCCGGCCAGGGACTCGACGACTCCGATCGTCAGGGCCGCCACCACCGTCCGGGGGAGGGTCCCGAGACCGCCCACGATCACCACCAGGATCGCCAGGGTCAGCCAGTTGAGATGATCGCCGGGGGTGAAGGGGAAGATCATCGCCATCGCCACTCCGCCGGTTCCGGCCAGCGCCGTCCCGATCCCGAAGAGCAGCATGGAGAGCCGCTCGGTGTCGATCCCCATGATCCGGGCCGCGTCCCGGTTGGAGGCCATGGCCCGGATGCCCCGGCCGGCCCGGGAGCGCCGCAGGAAGTAGTGGGCGGCGATGATGGCCACCAGGGCAGCCACCCCTCCCACCAGCCGGGTGGTCCCCACCCGGAGGAACCCGACCTCCACGGCGGCCGAGTACTGGACCGGGAGCGCCCGCTCGGTCGTGGTCCATATCAACACCAGAGCGCTCTCCAGGACGATCATCAGCCCGAAGAGAGAGAGCAGCGACGCCTCGGGAGGCTCGTCGTAGACGCGCTTCACCATGGCCCGCTCCACGGCCATGCCCAGGAAGAAGAACACGATGGTCACTCCCACCAGGGCGACGAGGGGATCGACCCCCCAGGCGTGCATGGTGGACCACGCCAGGTAGGCCCCCAGCATGGCGAGGGCCGAATGGGCCACGTTGATCAGCCCCATCACGCCCAGGGTCAGCGACAGGCCCGCGGAGATGGCGGCGTACACCAGGCCCAGCAGGAGCCCGTTGACGACGGCGGCCACCAGCGTGGTCATCCCTCCCTCTCCTCCTGCCTCGAGCTCATACCCGCAGCCACTCCCGCACGATCCCGGCCACGTCCCCGGCGAAGTCGTCGACGGCTCCCTCCGCCTTCACCTCCCCGTACTCGAGGATGTAGACGTGGTCGGCCAGGTCGATGGCCGCCTCCACGTTCTGGTCGACGAGCAGGATCGTCTTCCCGGCATCCTTGAGGCGCTCTATCTCGACGTACACGTCGTCCACCAGGTTGGGGGCCAGCCCCGCCGACGGCTCGTCGATGAGGAGGATGTCGGGGTCGGTCATCATCATCCTCCCGATCTCCAGGATCCGTTGCTGGCCTCCCGAGAGGGCACCGGCCGTGGCGGTGCGCAGCTCGGCCAGGAGTGGATACTGGCCGTAGATGCGCTCCAGCTCTCCTTCGATGCGCTGATGGTCGCTGCCCAGCACCCAGCCGCCCACCTGGAGGTTCTCCTCGACGGAGAGGTCGGAGAACACGGACCGACCCTGGGGGAGCAGGGCCAGCCCGAGGGAGAGGAGGTGGTGGGTGGGGATCCCATCGATGCGGTGATCGCCCAGGTGGACGCTTCCGCCGTGCAGGTCGACCAGGCCGTACAGCGCCCGCAGAGCGGTCGACTTGCCCGATCCGTTCGGTCCCAGCACGGCGGTGACCGCCTCCGGCCGCACCTCCATGTCGATCCCCTGCAACACGGAGATGGTGGGCGTGTAGCCGGCGCTGACGTCCACCATCCGCAGCCGCTCGGTCATCTCTGAGCCGTCCTCATGACGCCTGCCGCCGATGTCCCAGGTAGGCCTCGATCACGTCCGGTGCCCGGGTGACCTCCTCCGCCGATCCCCGGGCGATGGGGCGGCCGTTCGCCAGGCACACCAGCTCCTCCGCCAACCGGGTGATGACGGGGATCTCGTGGGATACCACCACGAAAGCCGTGCCGTCCCGGCGCATCCGGTCGATGCTGGCGATGAGCTGCTCCTTGATCTCGGGATGCACCCCGGCGAACGGCTCGTCCATCAGAACCAGCGACGGCCGGGTCATCATGGCCCGGGCGAACTCCAGGAGGCGCTTCTGGCCGCCCGACAGCTCGCTGGCGGCCTGGTGGCGCCTGTCCGCCAGGCCCACCAGATCCAGGAGTGAGCCGGCACGCTCCTCCAGCGAGGTGCCGTCGTCCTGGGAGCGGGCGCCGTGCAGCACCGGGATCATCATGTTCTGGGCCACCGTCACGGTCTGGAAGACCCTCGCAGCCTGGAAGGTGCGGGCCACGCCCCGGTGAACCAGCTCGTAGGGGGGCAGGCCGACTATCGACTCGCCCTGCAAGAAGACCTCGCCTCGGTCCGGGCGGTACACGCCCGAGAGGACGTTCATCAGGGTCGTCTTGCCGGAGCCGTTGGGGCCGATCAGGCCCAGGGCCCCGCCGGGGGTGAGCTCCAGGCTCACTCCCAACAGGGCGTCCAGGCCGCCGAAACGCTTGGTGACGCTCCGGACCTCGAGCAGGCTCACCGGGTTCGCTACCTCCTGCTACCCGTCACTCGGTGGGGATGACGGGCTCGCCACCGGCGCGGTCGGAGGGCCACACCAGCGTGTTGTCCCCGTCGATGAACTGCACCAGGCCGCCCGAGTACTCCGACAGGCCGAACTCGTCGAAGGAGAGTGTGCCCGTGGCGGTCTGGAACTCGTTCTCGTACAGGTAGTCGGCGATGGCGTCGTTGTCGGTGGTTCCGGTCTCCTCCACCGCCTGGGCCAGCACCTGGATGGCGGCGTAGGCGACAGGTCCGTAGGCGGGCATCTCCTCGAAGCCCTCCTCCTGGAAGATCTCTACCACCGTGTCCAGGCCCGGGAACTGGGCAGGATCGTCGTCCTCCCAGCTCGTGACGACCGAGTACACGTGGTTGGCCGCCTCCGAGCTGAGCTCGTGCCAGACCGGGAACGTCGTGACCGACGAGCCACAGGCGCAGTAGAAGTCGGGCTCGTAGCCCACCTCGGCCACGGTGCGGGCGATCAGGGCGGCGTCGTTGGGGAGGCCCAGTGCCACCAGGGCGTCGGCTTCGGCGTCGGCCGCCCGCTGCACCAGCCCGGTCAGGTCGGTGGCGTCGGTGGGATACTCCTCGTCCACCACGACCTCGATTCCCCGCTCCTCGGCGTAGTTGAGCACACCGGCCTCTCCCTCGAAGCCGTCCCGCTCCATGATCGTGAAGGGGTTCTGGGCGGTGAGGACCGCCATCGTCTCGGGCTGATCCTCCTCCGGCAGCTCGTCCAGCATCTCGAAGAACGACCGGGTCCAGTCCGGCTCCTGGAACGTCCACACCATGAACATCCGCTCGTACTGGCGGGCCAGCTCGGTGCCCACGAAACCGGCGTTGATCATCACCTTGCCGGTGGGCCGCACCACCGGCACGACCGCACCGCCGATGAAGGTGGTGTAGGGGGCGAGGAGGAAGTCCACCTCGTCCTCGTCGATGAGCCGCTGGTAGAGCGACTGAGCGGTCTCCTGGGTGGACTCGTCGTCGTAGAGGACGAGCTCCACCGGCCGGCCCAGCAGCCCGCCGTTCTCGTTGATCTCCTCCACCGCTGCCTCATAGAGGATCTGGTAGTGCTCCGACGGGCCCGCGAATGAGCCGGTCAGACCCAGCGAGCCGCCGATTCGGATGGGATCCCCGGACGGCTCCCCGTCGGTGGCCTCCGTGTCCTCGGTGGCCTCCGTGTCCTCGGTGGCCTCCGTGCCTGCGGTGGTGTCGGCGGTCGTCTCCTCGGGGGTGTCCCCGGCCGTGGTCGTCGTCTCCTCGGCCCCGTCGCCGTCTCCGCAAGCTGCCAGGATCAGGGCCAGGACCGCCATGATCGCGATGAGCCTTCGCATCGTCCCTCCTCGATCAGTTGGATGTCGTTCAGCCGCTCTCGTCGCTTCGACAATCGTCGGCAATCGTCAACCCACGCCCCTGTCCCTGCCGGTCTGTCACCCCGGCAGTCCCGGGATATGTACAGTGGGATTTAACGACGACACAAGGCTAAGGGAGCGTTCTCGAGCCTGTCAAGCGTTTGCAGGAGGGAAGACACCCATGACGGCAAGGGTTCTCCGGAGAGCGGATGCCGAGACCCGATCGGAGGCGGCCCCTACCCGGGGCCTCGAGATCCGGACACGTCTGGATGGCTCCCACGGGGCCGACCAGCTGGAGGCAGCCGAGCTGGAGCTGGCTCCGGGAGGCGTCATACCCGGGCACACCCAGCCATGCGAGGAGAGCTTCTTCATGCTCTCCGGCGAGGTGCTGGTGGCCATCGCCGATGTCACCTACCGCCTCCGTCCCGGGGACTTCGGCCTCGTCCCGTTGGGTTACCCCTCCGCCTGGTCCAACCCGTCGGTGCAGCCCGCCACGTGGCTGCGGGTCAGGGCTCCCCGGCCCCGCCAGGACGGACGCATCGAGACGTGGCGTCCCTACCCGGAGCTGCAACCACCCGGGCGAGGCCAGACCGTGGAGGCGGACTCTCCCCATCAGAGATTCGTGGGCCACTTCGAAGACGACCAGGTGCCCCCGCCCGGGCCGCTGGCCATGCCCGGATACCACGGCTACGGCATCGACAACGTCTCCATCCGGATGATGGTGGATGACCTCCTGGGCGCCGTCCACCACACCCTCTTCATCGTCCAGTTCGCACCGGCCGAGGGGTTCTCCGCCAGCGAGCACTTCCACCCCTTCGAGG
>JBKHJQ010000162.1:0-6106 GCA_046538055.1 Actinomycetota bacterium | reverse complement strand
CTACTGGCCCGGTTGTGCGCCCTCCCACGGTCCGTAACCGACGCACTGCTCCCCTGCCGGCTCGGGAAACTGCTCGACCGACGGTTTCGAGCAGCTTACCCAGATCGAGCAAAGCCTCGCTACCGCAGACTCGACCAGCGTCGTGCACATCGGGACGCTCGGCAACTGGAACGTCCTGGAGGACTGTCATCAGACGGAGCAGAGCCCGGCTCCAGGAGAGCTGGTGTATCAGGATCTGGACCCCACCGACCCCGACGCCCGCAGCTACGCGCTGGATCTGGCGGAGGAGGCCTGCTCGATGGGGGTGGACGAGATCCAGTTCGACTACGTGCGGTTCCCCGATGCCCGGCCGGAGTCGGTCAACTTCGACGAGGGTGTGAGCGAGGAGACCCGCCGGAACACCATCCGCCGGTTCCTGGAGGAAGCCCGCGATCTGCTCCATCCCATGGAGTGTGCCGTGGCGGTGGACGTCTTCGGCTTCGTGACCACGGTCGCCGACGACGGGGGGATCGGCCAGCAATGGGAGGAGATCACCGCGGTGGCGGATGTGGTCTCGCCGATGATCTACCCCAGCCACTACGGCTCGGGCTGGTACGGGTACGAGACGCCGAACGAGCATCCGGGCGGGGTGGTGGAGTCCGCCCTCTCCGACGCCATGTCGCGGCGTTCGGGGATGGCGGTGATCCGCCCCTGGCTGCAGGACTTCGGCTACGAGCCGAGCCAGGTGCGGGAGCAGGTGGAGATGGCCGAGGAACACGGGCTGGGGTGGATGCTGTGGAACGCCACCTCCCGGGTCACCACCGAGGCTCTCGAGGCGGAGTGACCCTCCAGGCCGGGCTCACCGAGTGTCGACTGTGCCCCCGCCTGGTGGAGTGGCGGGAACGCAAGGCCACCGTCGAGAAGCGGGCGGCCTTCGCCGAGGAGGCATACTGGGGACGCCCGGTGCCCTCTTTCGGCCCGGCGGAGGCATCAGTGCTGATCGTGGGTCTGGCTCCAGCCGCCCACGGGGCCAACCGGACCGGCCGGATGTTCACCGGTGACCGATCGGGGGAGTGGCTGTATCGAGCCCTGCACCGGGCCGGCCTGGCCACCTCGGGGGACCATCTGGATCCCGATCTGGAGCTGGTCGACACCCGCATCACGGCCATCTGCCACTGCGCGCCCCCCGACAACCGCCCCACCGCCGGGGAGGTCGACACGTGCGTGACCACGTGGCTGGTGCCGGAGGTGGAGGAGGTGGCCCCCGGGGTGGTGGTGTGCCTGGGAGGGATGGCGTGGAACCGGGTGCTGCGGGCAGCTCCCGCCTGGGGCTGGGAGGTTCCCCGGCCCCGGCCCCGGTTCGGGCACGGCACCGAGGTCCGGCTGGGCGAAGGACCGCAGCTGCTGGCCTCCTACCATCCCAGCCAGCAGAACACGTTCACCGGCAAGCTCACCGAGGGGATGCTGGACTCCGTCTTCCGGCGAGCGGCGGGTCTGGCCGGTGTCGCCTGAGGATCAGGTGAGACTGCCTGCCCCCGGAGCCTCGGTGACGTCCACCAGTTCCAGCAGGCCGGCCACGACCAGGGGGGATACGCAACCTACGGGGCATTCCTCTGCCAGGCCGATCAGGAGGCCATGGGGGCAGCGCAGCCTTCGGCCCTCATGGCGGGAACCCCAACCCTGGAACCCGTGCGCCCGGAGGAACGTCTCCAGGGCCTCTTCTGGGAGGGTTCTCATAGGCCCCCACACTACGCGGCGGGTGCCTCCGATCCAACGATCTCCTCTCTGTCCGGCCGGGTGGTGACGGGCCGACCGTTTTCGCACAATCCGGAGGTCGCTCATACCATCGGGATCTCGAAGAGTCCCGTTCGGAGAAGGGCACGTGACCGCGTTCGACCGCACCACACTCGATACCCTCGCCAGGTCCCAGCCTCGATGGCGCGCCGCCCAGATGGCAGACGCCTTCACGGCTTTCGAGGCCCAGGGCGTCCCCACCGGGGCCGAGGAAGACTGGCGGTATGTCGACCTGGACTTCGATCTGGAGCGCATGTCACCGGTGTCGGAGCCGGGGACCGAAATGGCGCCGGGGCCGTTCCTGGAGGCGGCTCTCCGGGAGGCCAGCGGCCGGGTGACGATCGTGGACGGGAGCGTGGTCGACGCCGGCGCCGACGCTCCCGGCCTGGGGATCAGGCGACTGGCCGAGATGGAGGCCTTCGACGCGGCGCCGGTCGACCGCAACAAGTTCGCTGCGGCACACAGCGCCTTCGCCACCGACGGGGTCCGTATCGAGATCGAGCGGGGCTCGGTGGTGGAGACCCCGGTGGTGGTGGACGTTCAGTCGACCCTGCCGGACGTGATGTCCTTTCCCCACATAGAGGTGGCGGTGGGGACCAACGCCGAGGTACCGGTCGTCGTGGTCTACCGCAGCGACGATGCCATCGAGACGGTGGTCGTCCCGGGAGTCTCCCTCTCTGCCGGCGACGGTGGCCGCCTCCACTTCCTCTCCGTGCAGGGGTGGGGGGAATCCACCACGGCGCTGGCCCACCAACGGGTGCGCCTGGGCCGGGACGCCACCGGCCGCATCGGCGAGGTGGGCCTGGGTGGAAAGGTGGGACGACTCGACCTCGTGGTCGACCTGGAGGGGTCCGGTGCCTCCTCGGAGGTGGTGGGCCTCTACTTCGGCGAGAATCACCAGACTCTCGACTACCGGATGGTCATCAACCACATCGGCCGGAACACGTCCTCGGATGTGTTCCTCAAGGGAGCGGTGGAGGACTACGCCGAGTCCGTGTTCACCGGCCTGCTGCGGATAGAGAAGGATGCCCTCCGCTCGTCAGCCTTCGAGACCAACCGCAACCTGGTGCTCTCCGAGCACGCCAAGGCCCACTCCGTTCCCAATCTGGAGATCCTCTGCGACGACGTCATCTGCGGCCATGGTTCCTCGGTGGGCCCGCTGGAGCAGGAGCATCTCTACTACCTCCAGAGCCGGGGGATCTCCCGGGCCCGGGCAGAGAGGATGCTCATCCGGGGCTTCTTCACCGATGTGATCGATCGGCTTCCGGTGA
This sequence comes from Actinomycetota bacterium, assembly GCA_046538055.1. Taxonomy (GTDB): domain Bacteria; phylum Actinomycetota; class Acidimicrobiia; order Spongiisociales; family ZC4RG35; genus ZC4RG17. The sequence goes on along the minus strand of JBKHJQ010000162.1, from coordinate 3,062 downwards.
GCGTGGTGGCCGAGCCGATCCAGAACGCCGTCTTCCGTCGCTTCGTGGAGGCGCAGGAAGCGGGAAGGCTGAAGTGAGCTGGGCCCAGGTCATAGACGAGGATCGGGTGCCCCGGGAAGGGGGCCTGCGGGTCGACATCGGTGAGCATCGGATCGCGCTCTTCCGGGTCGGCGGGGACATCTATGCCATCGGTGACAGATGCAGTCACGCCGAGGCTTCCCTGTCGGAGGGGGACGTGTTCGACAACGAGGTCGAGTGTCCCCGCCACGGCAGCGCCTTCGACATCACCACCGGTGAAGTGCTCAACCTTCCCGCCACCCAGCCCGTTCCCACGTACGAGGTGAAGGTGGAGGATGGGATGGTCTATTTGAACATCGGAGAGGAAGAATGACCGTCGCCCTCGAAGTCAGAGACCTGCACGCCTCCGTGGACGGCACCGACATCCTGCGGGGTGTCGACCTGGAGGTGCCGTTCGGGGAGATCCACGTGATCATGGGACCCAACGGCTCAGGCAAGTCCACCCTGAGCCACGTCCTAACCGGGAACCCCGAGTACCGGGCGGAGGGCTCGGCCCTGCTGGGGGGGACGGAGCTGTTGGGCCTGGAGATCGACGAGCGGAGCCGGCTCGGCCTGCTGCAGGCCTTCCAGTACCCCACCGAGGTCCCCGGGATCCACCTGGCCGACTTCGTGCGGGAAGCCGCCGAGGAGAGGGGGATCCCGGCCGGCGAGATGGACGATCGCATCCAGGAGGTGGCGGATCGGTTCGGGATGGCGCCGTTCCTCGAGCGGTCCCTCAACGACGACCTCTCCGGTGGGGAGAAGAAGCGATCGGAGATCTTCCAGCTGGTCATGCTTCGGCCCACAGTCGCCATCCTGGACGAGATCGACTCCGGGCTGGACATCGACGCGGTCCGGTCGGTGGCCGAGGCGGTGGAGGCGATGCGCTCTCCAGATGTGGCGATCGTGATGATCACCCACTACGCCCGCATCCTGCGGTATCTGTCGCCGGACAGGGTTCATGTGATGCTGCGAGGCAAGATCGTGGAGTCGGGCGGCCCGGAGCTGGCCGAGGAGCTGGAGGCGGGAGGCTACGAGCGCCTGCGGGAGCGACTGGGGCTGGAAACCGACACCGAGGACGAGCAGCCCTCGATCCCCTCCCCGGCGGAGTTCTTCACCGATACCCCCTTCGACCGCTGAGAGCAGTGCGGCCGGTCCTCTCTTGTGCGGCCACCGCCGGTCTGGGATGCTCCTCGGATGGCTGACCGGAGCACCGAGCGGCGCTGGCTGGAGCAGCTCACGGCCATCCCCACCGCTCCCGGGCGGGAGGGCCGTGTCATGCGCTGGGTTCGTGCCTGGGCGGGACGGCGCAGCGGCGACCTGAGGGTGCACGCCGACCCGTGGGGGAACCTCCTGATCACCCAGAAGGGAAGGCGCCGCCGCCCCCCGGTGGTGGCGGTGGCCCACACCGACCACCCCGGGTTCGTGGTGCGCGAGGCTAACGGCCGGGAAGTCGCCGTCGAGTTCCGCGGCGGGGTACGCCCCGAGTACTTCCAGGATGCGGGAGTCGAGCTCTTCGACCGGGATGACAGCAGATACCGGGGAAGGCTGGAGGAGTTCGAGCCCGGGGCCTCGGCAGGGGTGGTGTCCTTGTCCCGCCGTTCCCGGCTGGAGCCGGGAGACATCGGACGGTGGACCCTGGGGCGAGGTCGGGGAGGCGTGGGGGAGCGGTTCGCCCTCGCCCCCGCCTGTGACGACCTGGCGGGGGTGGCGGCCGCCCTGTCGGCCCTGGATCGCTCCCGGGGCGACCCTGCCCGGCGCCATCTCGCCGTCCTCTTGACCCGGGCGGAGGAGGTGGGATTCCTGGGGGCCATCGGAGCCGCCCGCCAGGGAACCCTCCCGCCCGAGTCCAGAGTGCTGTCGATCGAGTGCAGCCGGGCGTTCCCCGAGTCTCCCCTGGGAGGGGGGCCGGTGGTGCGGGTGGGGGACGCATCCAGCGTCTTCGACAGTGCCCTCACCAACCGCATCTCCCAGGCAGCTTCGGCGTCCGGGCTGCGGCATCAGCGGAAGCTCATGGCTGGAGGCTCCTGTGAGGCCACCGCCTTCATCGCCTACGGGTACGAGGCGAGCGGGCTGTGCCTCCCGCTGGGCAACTACCACAACATGGGCAACCTGGACCAGGTGGAGGAGGGGAAGGGGATGGCCACGGCCCTGCCGGAGGTGGTCAGCATCGACGACTTCCACGGCCTGGTCGATCTCCTGGGCCTGGCCACCGACGCCGCCGACGGGCAATGGGAGATGGCGGAACGACTGGATCGGCGCTTCCAGGAACAGCGCCACATCCTGGAATGACCCTTCCGCTGGGCGAGCCCTTAGAGGGTTGGTCCCCGCTCCCGGGGCCCGGGCCCGTGCCGATGGAGGGTCGTCTGGTGGCCGTCACCCCCCTCCAGTCCGGAGCGTTCCCCGCCCTGTGGGAGGAGTTCTCCGACGACGACGGAAGCATGTGGACGTACATGTCGGTGGGGCCGTTCTCCGGACGGGAGGAGATGGAAGAGGTCGCCTCCCCATGGCTGGGCTCCCCCGACCCCTTGTTCTTCACCTTCGATATGGGAGGAAAGCCCCGCGGCTGGGGCGCCTACCTGCGGATCGAGCCGGCCCACGGCGTCCTGGAAGTGGGGCATCTTGCCTTCGGGCCGTCGCTGCGCCGGACACCCGCCGCCACGGAGGCCATGTACCTGATGATGCGCCACGTCTTCCGGCTCGGCTACCGCCGCTACGAGTGGAAATGCGACAGCCTCAACCACGCGTCCCGGAGGGCGGCCGAGCGTCTCGGCTTCACCTACGAGGGGACCTTTCGCCACCACATGGTCTACAAGGGCCGCAACCGGGACACGGCGTGGTACTCCATCATCGACCGGGACTGGCCCCTCGTCGGCCAGTCCCTGGAGGCATGGCTGGAGCCCTCCAACTTCGACCGGCACGGCGTCCAGCGGCGCCGGCTATCGGAGATCCGGGAAGAGGCGATGCGCAATGCGTAGGCCGGATCCGGCGATGTGAGGCAGCAC
>JBKHJQ010000161.1:0-6114 GCA_046538055.1 Actinomycetota bacterium | reverse complement strand
AGGCTCTCCACGGCGGCCGCCATCGCCAGGTAGGTCTTTCCGGTACCGGCCGGTCCGATCCCAAAGGTGACGGTGTTGTCCCGCACCGCCTTTATGTAGTCGTGCTGACCCTGGGTCTTGGCGCGAACCATCCTCCCCCGACCCACCGCCAGGCCGTCGCTCAGCACGCCGGAGGGGCTGGGGACCTGCTCGCGCACCATCCGCACCACCTGGTCGATCCGATTGGCGTCGAGGCCCTGACCCTCCTGGATGAGCAGGAGGAGCTCATCGACAACGGTGCTCGCATCCTGGACCATCTCCTCTTCGCCCCGCAGGGTCAGCTCGTTGCCGCGCGCGACGATCTGCACCTCGGGAAACACCTTCTCGAGGCGGCGAAGATGGGCGTCGCCCTCACCCAGTAGATCCAACATGAGGTGGTTGCTGGCGACGCGGACGCGTGATTCGGCGGTTTCAGGGGTCACACCAAGAGCCAATCCGGCAGGGGATGGCCCTCAGTCTAGGGAGATGCGCTCCGGAGAGGGAAGGCAGAAAGGCATCTGCCGGGCGGGATTGGGAGGCGGGGTCGCCCCTCAGCGGTTGTCGCCCTGGGGGACGCTGGCCAGTAGGGAGGAAAGCACCGCCAGGTCGGTGCGCCTCACGGCCATGTCGTTGCCGGAGCCCTTGCGCAGCAGGTGGATGGCCGAGAGGAACTGGTCCACGAGATCGGAATCCTCCTCGATGGCGTCCAGGTCGATGACCGCCTCACCCTCCGGCTCTTGCATGTCCTCATCGGCGGGAATGAGGCTCTGGATCGTGACGCCGTAGAGCGCCGCCAGCCTCGCCAGCCGGGGTACGGAGATGGTTCGGTCGCCCCTTCGTAGGCGCCCACCGCCGAGGCGCTGAACTCTCGGTCGCTGATGCCCTCCACCTCTGTCAGCGACAGCCCGCGGCGGCGCCGGGCCGCCCGCAAACGCGCTCCCAGGGCGAGATTGAAGTCCTGATCCAACTCGACTGCCTCCCTGCCGGGCCCGATACTAGCCGCGGCGCGCCGACCGGGCGCCGAGAAGCACCGCCCCCGCCACCGCCGCCGTCTCCACCCGGAGGATGGTGGGGCCCAATCGGAGCCGCCTCACCCCTTCGGGGAGCTCGGTGTGATCCCATCCCCCCTCCGGTCCGACCAGCAGGATGTCATCGGTACCTGCTTCGACGTCTCCGCCTTCGGGGTCGGCGACCACCAGGCGGGAAGGCTCCAGCTCGTCGAGGGACGCCTCCCCCATCTCCATCAGCCACGCTCCCCTGCTCTGCTCGAGAGCGGAGCAGGCCCAGGCCTCCGCCTTGGAGGCGGGCGGCTTGCGCCCTTCGCTGCGCCGGGTATCCACCCACAGCAAACGGGAGACACCCACCTCCGCCAGCTTCTCCACCAGGTAGCGGGTTCGATCCCGGGAACCGGGAGGCGGAACCGCCACCCACAGGAGGCTGGGGCGGGGAATCTCTCGCTCTCCCCCCCTGAGGACCGATTCTCCTTCGATCCTGCCCGACCCCACTCTCCCCCGGCCGTCCGTGTAGGAGACGGCCGCGCCGTCTGAGATTCGCAACACGCGGTGCAGATGATGCCGCTGGCCCTGGGAGAGGTGGAGGGACGGCTCCTCCCACGGCCCCGGGATGTACAGGTGGGGGATGTGGCCCATCAGCGGCGGGCGCGCCGCCGGCGACCGGCCTCCTTGAGACTCTCGCCCCGCAGCCGGGCGTACTGGCGAAGCAGGTCCTCCTCCTCGGTCGAGAGATCCACCGGCACCACCACGTCCGCCACGACGACCAGGTCCCCCCGGCCCCGGCGACCCAGCCGGCCCATGCCCTCCCCGGGCAGCCGCTTCACCCAGCCCGGCTGCGTACCGGGCGGGATGTCGACGGATTCGGACCCGCCGTCCAGGAGCGGCACGTCCACTCGCGTGCCCAGGGCCGCCTCCGCCACGCCCACCGTCACATGGTGCACGAGGTCGTCCCCCTCCCGCCGGAAGCGCTCGTCATCGGCGACGACGACTTCGACGAACAGGTCGCCGGTAGCAGCTCCCGGACCGGCGCTCTCCCCCCGTCCGGTGAGACGCAACCGGGTCCCGGTGCTGACTCCAGGGGGGATCTCCACGGTGACGCTCCGCTCGCCGGCTACCACGCCCGCGCCCCGGCAATCGGGACAAGGCTCATCCACCGTGGTTCCCACTCCCCCGCAGTCCGGGCAGGCGGAGACCGTCATCATGGTTCCCAGGCAGGATCGCCGGGCAGCCCTCACCTGACCCGCTCCACCGCAGGTGGAGCAGGTGATGCGGCTCGTCCCGGGAGCGGCTCCCTCTCCTTCGCAGGCCGGGCACGCCTGGTCGGAGCGGAACGCCACCTCGGTCTCGGTCCCGAAGGCGGCGTCCCGCAATGACACCTCGACCTGGGTGAGCACGTCCCTCCCCCGCGGCCGGGTGCGGGTGCGACCCCCTCCGAATGAGAACGGGTCCCCGAACGGTCCGCTGTCCCCGAAGACAGAGCGGAGGATGTCGTCCAGCCCGCCGAAGCCGCCACCGAACAGATCGCCGATGTCGATCGTGTCTCCCTGGTCGTACCGGCGCCTCCGCTCCGGGTCGCTCAGGACCTCGTAGGCCTCGGCCACCTGGCGGAATCTCTCCTCGGCGGCTGGATCCTCCGAGTTGGCGTCGGGGTGCCACTTCCGGGCCAGCGCCCGGAAGGCGCGCTTGATCTCTTCCTGGGAGGCGTCGCGGGAGACGCCCAACATCTGGTAGTAGTCCACAGCCACCAGTCAGAGGTTAAGGGCCGCCAGGATTCGTGTGGAACCGGCTCACGACTGGATCCTGTCCTCCAGCTCGCGGGACACTTCCTCCACGGCCGAGATGACGCGGCGGTAATTCATCCGCATCGGGCCTATCACCCCCACCGACCCGGGAACGGAGCCGGTGTCGTAGGTCTTGGACACCACCGCCATGTCGACGTCTGCCATCGGCAGCTCCCCGCCGATCAGGATGGAGGTGCCGGGGGCGCGGGCGAGGATGTTGAGGATCATCGCTTCCCGCTCGACGACCTCCAGGACGCGGCGCACCTCCGTGAGATCCTCCCACACGGCCGCCATCTGCTGGGTACCGCCCACGTCGACATCGGAGTCGGTGGTGGCTGCGCCCCGCATCACCTCCAGCACGGCCTCCGCCACTCGCAGGTCGTCGTCTCTGAGGGAGCGGCGCTGTGTGTCCGTCATGTCGATGGGCCGACCCATCGACGAACCCACCGCCACCTCCGAGACCAGTGCCTCCACCTGGTTCAGTTCGTCCGCTCCCACCGGCCGGTCGAGGTGCAGCCTCTCCTGCACGACGCGGCCGTTCTCGGTCACGACCATCGCCAGGACCACGTCCGGGGTGAGATGGACGAGGTGGACGTCGCGGATCTTCTCGCCGGCGACACCCGGCGCCACCACCACCGCGGGAAGCTGGGTCACGTCCGCCAGCAGGCGGCTGGTCGCCTTGAGCAGCTTCGTGAGCTCCATGTGAACCGAGTCGAAGAAGCCGGTTATGCGGGCTTGAGTTCCCGATCGGAGGCGGGACGGACCGAGGTGGTCCACGTAGTACCGGTAGGCGCGGGCGGTGGGAACCCGGCCGGCGGAGGTGTGAGGCTGAACCACGTAGCCGTCCCGCTCGAGGGCCGCCAGGTCGTTGCGGATGGTGGCCGGGGAGACACCCAGCTCGCTCACGTCGGCAATGGTCCGGGAACTGACGGGTTCCCCGGACTTGATGTACTCCTCGACCAGGGTCCGGAGGACATCGTTGCGCCGTCCCTCCAACATGCCATCAGGGTAGTGGGGTCGAGGCTCCAGGCGAGCCGATCCCACCCGGGTCATCGGCCGCCTCGGGCGGCGCCAGGCCCAGCACGGCCCTCTCCACCTCGTCGGTGAGGAGGGGGTCGAGCACCACGAGCCGGCCATCGCGCACGTGGATCAGGCCGGCCTCGATCAGACGCGCTCCATCGGGGGAGGTGACCAGTGCATCCACGCCCGGTCCCACCGGGACCCCTGCGGCCCGCCGGAGGCCCACGAAGATCCGATCGACCTCGGCCTCCCATCCCTCCAGGCGGTCGGAGCCGGCCCGGGGAGACCGGCCTGACTCCACGCGGCCCAGATATGCCTCCAGCCTGCGGTGATTACGGAATCGGGCCCCGAGGCGGTAGCCGTGGGCGCCGTTGCCGAAAGCCTCGTACTCGGCCTGCGCCCAGACCGCCAGGTTGTACCGGCAGGCATGGCCGGGCTTGGCCCAGTTCGACACCTCGTAACGCACCATGCCGGCCCGGGTGAGATGGTGGTCGGCCGCCCGGTACATGTCCGCCTGGAGATCAGGATCGGGAGCGGCCGCCCCTCCTGCCACCGCCCGCCCCAGAGGGGTTCCCCGCTCCACGGTGAGGGCGTAGCAGGAGACATGGTCCACCGGCAGCTCCAGGGCAGCGCCGACCGTCTCCTCCCAGCACTCCAGGCTCTCGCCCGGAGTCCCGAAGATCAGATCCAGGTTTATGGATGCGAAGCCGGCGGCCCGGGCCTGCGCCACCGCATCTGCGATCCTCCCGGGAGCGTGGCGCCTGCCCAGTGCCGCCAGCACCCCGGAGTCGAAGGACTGGGCCCCGAAGGACACGCGCGTGTATCCGGCTGCCACCAGCTCCGCGGCCAGAGCCGGCGTCCAGTCCTCCGGGTTGGCCTCCAGGGTCACCTCCGCATCCGGCGCCACACCGAAGCGCTCCTCCAGGGCCGAGACGAGAGCAGCGAGCCGGGGCGAACCGAAGCGACTGGGCGTTCCGCCGCCCACGAAGACCGCCTCCAGGGGCCGCCACCCTCCGGCACCGGCGATCTCGGCCTGGACGGCCGCCAGGTAGCGGTCGGCCATGTCATCTCGCCCTTCCACCACCGCGAAGTCGCAGTAGGGGCAGACGCGGGCGCAAAACGGCACATGAACGTAGGCACCGGCGGTCTTCCCGGCGCCATCGGCCACCGCGGGCGAAGCAGGCGACGGCGCTTCAGCTCTCCACACGAAGGGCCTCGACGAACGCCTCCTGGGGCACCTCCACCGAGCCCACCATCTTCATCCGCTTCTTGCCCTCCTTCTGCCGGGCCAGGAGCTTCTTCTTTCGGGTCACGTCCCCGCCGTAGCACTTGGACAGCACATCCTTGCGCTTGGCCTTCACCGTCTCCCGGGCGATGATCCGCCCGCCTACCGCCGCCTGGATGGGCACGTCGAAGAGCTGGCGGGGAATCAGCTCGCGCAGGCGCTCTACCATCCGCTTGCCGTACTCGTATGACCTGTCCCGGTGGACGATGGCGGAGAAGGCATCCACCGGCTGTCCGTTGAGCAGCACATCCACCCGCACGAGATCGGTGGGGCGGTACTTGGACGGTTCGTAGTCCAGCGAGGCGTAGCCCCGGGTCCGGGACTTGAGCTGGTCGTAGAAGTCGAACACGATCTCGGCCAGGGGTATCTGGTAGTCCAGCTCCACCCTCTCGGTGCCGACGTAGTTAATGGAGCCCATCTCACCCCGCCGGTTCTGGAGGAGATCGATCACCGCCCCCATGTACTCGGAGGGGGTGAGGACCATGACCCGAACGTACGGCTCGGAGATCTCGGAGATGGAGGCGGGATCGGGAAGATCCTGGGGCGAGCGGACCTCCACGGCGTCCCCCTCGGCGGTGATGACCCGGTAGGCGACCGAAGGAGCCGTCGCCACCAGGTCCAGGTCGTACTCACGCTCCAGCCGCTCCCGCACGATCTCCATGTGGAGCAGCCCCAGGAAGCCGCATCTGAAACCGAACCCGAGGGCACGGGACGTCTCCGGCTCCCATACCAGGGAAGCGTCGTTGAGGGACAGCCGTCCCAGGGCGTCGCGCAGGTTCTCGAACTCGTCCCCATCGGTGGGGAACAGGCCCGAGAACACCATCGGCTTGGGCTCGTCGTATCCCGGTAGTGCCTCGGTCGCTCCTCCCCGGGCGGAGGTGAGAGTGTCGCCCACCTTGATCCGGCCGATCTCCTTCTCGCCGGTGATCAGGTATCCCACCTCGCCCGGGCCCAGGTCGCTGGTGGGAATCGCCTTGGGAGTGAGATACCCGATCTC
>JBKHJQ010000160.1:0-6130 GCA_046538055.1 Actinomycetota bacterium | reverse complement strand
GGTGTGGGCCACTGCCTCCAGGCCCCGCCGGAGGGGCAGGTAGGGATCCGCCACGGCGAACCGGGCAGTCCGGCCCCGCCCCGGCCGGGCTGCGGCGTGTCCGGCCTCCGGTAGATATGAGCGCACCCCCACCACCAGGCTCCGGGCCCAGGGAAAGCTGCGGGTCACATCGGTGGCCGACTCGGGGTCCTTGAACGTGAACCGCAGGCGGCCGTTCATGCCGGTGGCGATCCTCTCGTGCATGTCGGCCCGCACCTCCCCGAACGGCCCGGCAGCGGCCACACCCAGCCGGTCCAGCCCGGCCTCCAGGCCGGCTCGTTCCACCCGTTCCTTGAGATCGTCGGCGGACGCCACCCCTCCAGGTTAAGGGGGTGGGGGCAGTCAGCCCGCCCGGGGCACCAGGCGCAGGGGCGGGCACAGACCCTCCGCCGCCAGGTTGTCGATCGCCTGCCGCTCGTCGTCGTCGATCTCCACGGGCGTCGAACCGAATAGGGCGGTGACGACGCAGTCGTCGCAGGCGCCGGTGCTCCGCATCCGGCATGTCTCGCAGTCGATCAGCATGGCCGGCAACGTACCGGCCACCCCTGACAGATCTCTCCGGCCCGCACGGAAAGCCCGCCCGGGCCCGGGCGCCGCACCGGGTCAGCGGACGTCGGGGCCCAGGTCGGAGGAGGGCAGCCAGGCCACGTCCGGAGGGAACAGGAGGTCCAGGGTCCAGTCCATCGCCACCCGGGCCTTGCGGAGGAGCGACGGCAGGCGCAGCAGGTAGTAGCTGCGGAACAGGAACCAGGCCACGAAGCCCGACACCGGCACTCCCAGCACCTGCCCCACCGCGTTGCGGTGCCCCAGCGACACCAGCTCCCCCCAGTTGCGGTACTTGAAGTCGGGCACCCGGCCCTCCGACAGGATGGCGGGGAGATGCTTGCCCAGATACCGGCCCTGCCGCAAGGCGAACTGGGCCGTGGGCGGGGACATGCCGCCCCGGCCGTCCGGGACCAGGGCGGCGTCGCCCAGGGCGAAGATCCCGGGAGCGGCCTGCAGATTCCCGTCCACGGTCAGGCGCCCGCGATCCGTGGGCAGCCCCAGGCGCTCGATGAGCGGATGGGGACGAACGCCCGCCGCCCACACCACGGTCTCGGCATCCACCCTCTTGCCCGATTCCAGCACCACCCCGTGGGGAGCCACCGACTTCACCTTCTCCCCCAGCACCAGGTCCACCCCCCGCCGCGTGAGCGCCTGCTCGGCCCGGGCCGAGAGGCCTTTCGACAGGGTGGGTGCCACCCTGTCGACGACATCGATGAGGGTGACGGCCGGTCGGGGGGCCGACGGGAAGAAGCGGCGGGCGGCAGACCCCAGCAGATCGGCCAGGGCGGCGGCCAGCTCCGCTCCCGAGTACCCGGCACCCACGATGGCCACATGGGTCAGGCGCCGGTCCGACTCCTCGGTGGCCGTCTCCAGCAGCGCCAGGATGCGGTTGCGTATCCGGAGGGCGTCGCCGATCGTCTTGAAGGAGATGGCCCGCTCGTCGGCTCCTTCGACGCCGAAGGTGGCGGGCACCGATCCCGGAGCGACCACGATGGCGTCGGCGACCAGTTCCATCGGCTCAAGGCCGAACGGGCGGCCCACCTTGACCGTCCGGTTGGCTACATCGATGGCTTCCACCTCGCCTGATACCACCCGGGCCTCGGGGACCAGCTGGCGCACCGGTGTGATGATGTGGCGGGGATCCAGATCACCCGACGCCACCTCCGCCAGCATGGGAGTGAAGAGGAGGAAGTTCTGATCGGAGACGACGGTGATGCGGGCCCTGTCCCCCAGCCCGGAGGCCACGGCCAGACCGCCGAAGCCTCCTCCCACGATGATGACCGACGGTGTCATGATCGCCCGATGCTACCGCGGGCGGAGGGCCGCTCCTCACCCGCCCAGGGGGCTGCCGGCCGAGATCCATGCGCCCAGAGCCTCCGACCACACCCCGATCGCCCCCGCCTCCTCCGAATCCTCCCGCACCGCCCGGTCGGACGAGACCACCACAGTGTTGGGACCGGCGTGCTCGACGATCCACTCGTCGGCAGAGTGCACATAGACGACCCGGACGCGGCGGTCGGTGGGGAGGGTGGAAGTGTCCACGGAGGAGTCGAACACCACCACCACCATCGAGCCGGATGCCGCCATCGACGCAAGGCGGCCGGCCGCCGAGGCCAGCCGGGCGCGGGTGGACGAATCCGGGGAACCCGCCACCTGGAAGGCGACGTTGTAGCCGTCGATCAGCCACCGGAGGGGGTGCCTCATCAGCCAGTGGATGACCTCCATGCGGTCGGGTCGCACCCCCTCGGGCACCTTCACCGGAGGCGGGCCCGGATCCGGCCCTTGCGACGGGCGCGGGCCACGTCGCACCGCCGTGAAGATGCGATCCAGCTCCTCGGCCATCTCCCGGGGCTCGTCGGGGAACCAGCCCCTCTCGTATCCCTCCTCCCCGGGCGGGGAACCGGCCCGCCGCTCCTTCTCGAGGAGCTGGCGGAGGGTCTCGAGCCGCTGCTCGGCCGCATCCAGTTCCGCCTGGAGTCGCTCCGCCCGACTGGCCAGGCGGGCGGCGGCCTGGGCTTCCTCCCGTGCCCGACGCTCGGCGGCTCTCCTCGCCCGCTCCGCCGACTCGATCTGCTCGCGGAGACGGCTCCGCACTCGCTGCTCTGCGGCCGCTACGTCGTCCGCCCCGGATTGCAGCCGCTCCTCCAGCTGCTCGATCCGAACGCCGGCGTCGGCCAAGCGCTTCTCGAGCTGGGACCTCACTCGCTCCTCCTGCTGGTCGCTGACGCCCTCCGCCATCCTCTCCAGCTGCTCCTCCCAGCCGGCCGGGCGGAGGACGAACAATCCGGACGGCGACGTGTCCTCCATCTCCTCTGCCTGGATCGTCTCCGCCCGCAGCCACTCGGACCGGTCCAGCTCGGTGAGGGCCCGCTTGAGGATGGGAGGCGGGAGCCGGCGAGCGGACGAGTCGGCCAGGGTCCGGAGGGAGGCGGGGACATCCTCATCGTCCATCCGCTGCAGGGCTCGACGAAGCGCATCCGCCGCCGGCCGCAGCAGGTCCATCGTCACCCGGTCCAAATCCATCCCTTCGACCGTAACGGCTTCTCGTGCAACCGGAGTATCGCCGGACCGGATACGGAATTCGGCCGCTCTCGAAGTGGTTGAACTCCGGCAGCGACTTGGGAGCACCAGTGTGGGCGTCACTCGCCTGAACCATGCCGTCCTGTATGTGAGGAGCCTGGAGGAGTCTGTTGCCTTCTATCGAGACGTCTTCGGCTTCGCCCAGGTCATGACCATGCCCGGCGCCGCCTTCCTGCAGGCGCCGGACAGCGACAACGACCACGACCTGGGCCTGTTCGAGGTCGGCCCCGCCGCCGGGCCCTCCCGGGCCGGGCGCCAGACGGTGGGCCTCTACCACCTGGCATGGGAGGTCGACACCCTCGACACTCTGGCCGCCATCGCCGGTCGGCTCGAGGAAGCGGGAGCGCTGGTGGGCGCCACCGACCATGGAACCACCAAAGCCGTATACGGACGGGACCCCAACGGCATCGAGTTCGAGGTGTGCTGGCTGGTGCCGGCGGACCTGATCGACGACGAGCTCCTGGAGGCGCGCAAGCAGCTGCGCCGGCTGGATCTGGAGGCGGAGATCACGCGCTACGGGCCCGACACCAAAGGAGGGATCGGGATCTCCATCCCGGCTTGAGGGATTCAACTTGGACGACGCGGGTGCCGATGGCATACTGAGGCCAACATGTCCCCAGCACTGGTACTCCTTATCCCCTGACGTACACGCCCCCAAGACTGGCGTGTGCGTCGATCTGCCCTCCCACCCCGGGAGGGTTTTTTGTATCCCGAACCGACCCCGACCACTCCCGTGAGGCCATCACCATGAACCAGACCACCGGCGCCCAAGTCCTCCTGCAAGCACTGACACATGAGGGAGTGGACATCGCCTTCGGGGTGCCGGGCGGCGCCATCCTCCCCTTCTACGACGAGATCCACGGTGGGCCCATCCGCCACGTCCTGGCCCGTCACGAGCAGGGAGCCGGCCACATGGCCGAGGGGTACGCCTGGGCCACGGGGAGGGTCGGTGTCTGCATCGCCACCTCCGGACCGGGCGCCACCAACCTCGTCACGCCCCTGGCGGACGCCCTGGTGGACTCGGTCCCGATCGTGGCCATAACCGGCCAGGTGCCCACCACCGCGGTGGGAAACGATGCCTTCCAGGAGGCATACACCACCGGGATCACCATGCCCGCCACCAAGCACAACTACTTCGTCACCGACGCCGCCGAGATCCCCATGGTGGTCCACGAGGCGTTCCACATCGCCGCCACCGGGCGGCCCGGACCGGTGCTCATCGACGTGCCCAAGGACGTCCTGAACACCCCGACCTCCTGGCGGGACCCCGACGATGTCGTCCTGCCCGGGTACAAGCCCAAGACAGACGGCCACGTCCCCCGCATCCGGGAGGCCATCGAGCTGATGGAGCGTGCCAGCCGTCCGGTGCTGTACGTGGGCGGGGGGATCATCAAATCGGGAGCGGCGCCTTCCCTCCGCACCCTGGCAGAGAGGACCGGGATACCGGTCACTACGACTCTGATGGGCCGGGGCGCCTTCCCCGACAGCCACCCGCTCGCCCTGGGCATGCCGGGGATGCACGGGACCTATACGGCCATAAGCGCCCTGCAGCGATCCGACCTCATCGTGGCCATCGGCGTCCGCTTCGACGACCGCGTCACCGGCGACCCCTCCAAGTTCGCTCCCGAGGCGACCGTGGTGCACGTCGACGTGGACCCCGCAGAGATCGGCAAGGTGCGGACCGCCAACGTCCCCATCGTGGGGGACGCCCGCCGGGTGATCTCCCAGATGATCGAGGCTTGGGGAGATCGGGCCACCCCCGATAGGGAGCCATGGATGGAGCTCATCCGCCGCTGGCAGCGCGAGCACCCCCTCCGCTACGACCAGGATCCCAACGGGCCGATCAAGCCCCAGTACGTGATCGAGGAGCTGCATCGCCTCACCGGCGGCGACGCCACCGTGGTGGCGGGGGTGGGCCAGCACCAGATGTGGGCCAGCCAGTACTGGAGCTTCGAGGACCCCCGGCGCTGGATCAACTCGGGCGGCCTGGGAACCATGGGCTTCGCCGTGCCCGCCGCCGTCGGCGCCAAGGCCGGCCGCCCCGACGATCTGGTGGTGGCCGTGGACGGCGACGGCTGCTTCCAGATGACCTCCCAGGAGCTGATCACGGCGGCGGCGGAGGGCCTCCCGGTGAAGGTGGTGGTCTTCAACAACGGCGTGCACGGGATGGTCACCCAGTGGCAGCGGCTCTTCTACGGCGACCGCTTCTCGGCGTCCCGGCTGGGCGACTCCCTCGACTATGTCAAGCTGGCGGAGGCGATGGGCTGCCACGGGTTCCGGGCCACGGCGCCCGACGAGATATCCCCCACGCTGGAGAAGGCGCTCGCCACCGACGACCGCCCGGCGGTGGTGGAGGTGGTGGTCGACCCCGAGGAGATGGTCTTCCCCATGGTGCCGGCGGGAACCTCCTGCGACGAGGTGTTCGTGGCCCGCGACGAGAAAGTGACCCTGGAAAGATGAGAGGCTCTGAGTTCTGGGTTCTGAGTTGTGGGTCCCGCCTCGCATCGCCTGGGGTGGTTCAAAGCCGTACGAGGCCGCTGGTTCCGCCCCGTCTCCGGACCGAGGTCAGGTGGGACGGAACTACCGGAGAAGAGGATCACACAGTCGTCTCAACCGTGACCCAGAACCCACCACGCACAACTCACTACCCGAGGGGAGCGACTCGATGAAGCACACGCTATCGGTGTTGGTCGAGAACAAGCCCGGGGTGCTGGCCCGGGTGAGCTCGCTGCTGGCCCGGAGGGGATTCAACATCCACTCCCTCACCGTGGGACCCAGCCACGAGGGCGGCCTCTCCCGTATGACGATCGTGGTGGACGCCCCCGAGCTGGAGCAGGTGAAGAAGCAGCTCCACAAGCTGGTGAACGTCGTGAAGATCTCGGAGATGCAGCACAACCAGGCCATCGAGCGGGAGATCATGCTGGTGCGGGTCAATGCCCAGCCCGCCCGCCGACCCGAGATACTC
>JBKHJQ010000159.1:0-6159 GCA_046538055.1 Actinomycetota bacterium | reverse complement strand
GACGTGGAGCGCCGCCCATGCCTGACCGAAGGGCAGGTCGGGGAGGATGCGCCGCCAGGCGACCGCCCGGAGGGAGAACGCAGCGGCGAAGGCGGTGAGGGCAACCAACAGGCCCAGAGGCTCCTCTAGCACGGAGTTCCAGGCCCGGGCCAGCGCCTCCCGGTCCACGGTGGCGGCCACCAGCCATAGGATCGGCACCGATGAGATGGCGGCGGCCACCGCCCACCTTCGCCGCACCGACCTCGTCAGCCTTCCCTGATCTCTCATATTCGGACCTCCGAACACGACATGTGAGCCGGACTTTACACCATGACCGTAGTGTTATTAGGCTCACCCGCCGAATGAGCCCGTTGAACACCCAGATGATCCCCGCCCGGCGTTTCCCGCTGCTCCTGGCGGCGGTGGGAGTGACGGTCATTCTCGGCACGGTCTTGGGAGCGGGAGTGCGAGCCACCTACGGGGCGGCCACCACCGCAGACGAACCCCAGTACCTCCTGTCGGCGATCAGCATCTGGGAGGACGGCGACCTGGACATCTCCGACGAACTGGCGTCCCGGCGCTATCTGGAGTTCCATGAGGTGGCTCTCCCCACCCAGACCCGGCCCCTCGCCGACGGACGCCGGGTCAGCCCCCACGATCCCCTGCTTCCCCTGCTCTTGGCCCTGCCAGTGGGCCTGGGGGGCTGGATGGGAGCCAAGGCGGCGATGGCGGTGATGGCGGGAGGGCTGGCTGCTCTCGTGGTCTGGATCGCGCACAGGCGTCTGGGTGTGCGCTCCGGGGTGGCTGCAGCTGTGGTTCTCGTCTTCGCGCTGAGCCCGCCCCTGGCTGTGTATTCCACCCAGACCTACCCCGAGCTCCCGGCCGCGGCGGTTGTGGCGCTGGCCGTAGCCCTTCTCACGGGCGCGCCCCGACCCGCCGCGGTCTGGGCTGCTGTGGGCGCCGTCGTTGCCCTTCCCTGGCTGGCGGTGAAGTACGTGCCCCTGGCGGCGGTCCTGGCGATCGGCACCCTGCTATGGGCTCCCCGGCGGGCCCGCTACTGGATCATCGGGTCCCTGGGTCTGGCCGGCCTGGTGTACGCGGTGGCCCATCTGGCGATCTATGAAGGCCTCACTCCCTACGCGGCGGGGGATCATTTCGTGGGCGGGGAGCTGACGGCGGTGGGGACAGACCCCGATCTATGGGGCAGGGCGTCCCGGCTGGTGGGGCTGGTGGTCGACCGCGGTTTCGGGCTGGCCTCCTGGCAGCCCGCCTTCTTCCTCCTCCCGGTGGCGGCGGGCTTCGCCTGGAAGGGGCGGCCGCGATACGCCCCTCTCCTCATCGCACTGGTCGCCACCGGCTGGCTGGTGGCGACCTTCCTGGCCCTCACCATGCACGGATGGTGGTTTCCCGGCCGCCAGCTGGTGGTGGTGCTCCCGATCTCGGTCCTGTTGGTGGCGAGGTGGGCCGACACCTCTGATCTGCGGCTGGGCGTGACCGCGCTTCTGGGTGCTCTGGGCGTGGTGGCCTTCGGCTTCCTGCTGGGGGAGGGGCTGGCGGGCCGCCTCACCTGGGTCGTGGACTTCGGTGCCACCGCCAACCCCGTCTACGGCCTGTACGCCCCCCTCCTCCCCGACTACATGAGCCCTTCCCCTGCGACCTGGATCCGGCATTCCCTGTGGGCAGTGGGCCTGGCGGGCCTGGTGGCCGTCGGATGGCGAGCCGAATCACCGGACACCCGGGAGCGGGGGAAGGTAGCGATCGAACGAGAAAGGCATCCGGTATGAGAAGGCAACTGAAGATGACGGCTCTGGTGTCCGCGTTGGTGCTATTGGTGGCCGCCTGCGGCGGTGACGATGGTGCCACCGTGCGCGACCTGGGGGCGGATGGCTCGGCCTCGGGCTCTGCTTCTGCTTCCGGCTCGGCTTCGGGGTCTGCTTCCGCTTCCGGTTCGGCCTCGGGTTCCGGTTCGGCTTCTGCGTCGGGCTCGGCCTCTGCGTCCGGTTCCGCCTCTGCGTCCGGTTCCGCCTCTGCATCCGGTTCCGCCTCGGCCTCCGGTTCGGCGGCGGTGACCTGTCCTCCCGACAGCTCTCCCGACGGTGCCACCGTCGTCGACGTGGACCTGACCGAGTTCGCCATCGCCCCCGCCGCCTCGGAGGCTCCCGCCGGTTCGGTGACCTTCCAGATCCATAACCGGGGGGACGAGCCCCACGAGGTGGTCGTGGTGCGGGCCGATTCGGTGGAGGACCTGCCCATGGCCGAGGACGGGTCCTTCGATGAGGATGCCCTGGGAGAGGATGCCTTCATCGGGGAGCTGGAGCCCATCACCTCGGGTCTCACATGCAGCCTCACGGTCGACCTGACCCCGGGTGACTACCTGCTGGTGTGCAACATCGTCGAGGAGGAGGACGGTGAGCTGGAGTCCCACCTGGCCGAGGGGATGGTGGTTCCGTTCACGGTCACGGGCTGAGTCTCCGCTCGGCCGCGGGTATGATCGGGTGGGTGACGACCACCGAGGAGTACCGGACCACCTACCGGCAGTACGCCGCAGCCATCTACGAGCTGCACGAGGCCGACCTCCCCGTCATCCAGGCCCGGATCGCCGACTGGCTGGGGGTGAGCCGCCCCTCCGTGTCGGAGATGGTCCACCGCATGCGAGAGGACGGGCTGGTCTCCATCGACGACGAGGTGAACCTGACCGAGAAGGGCCAGTACCTGGCGGAAGTGGTCGTCCGCCGCCACCGCCTGGCGGAGCGGTTCCTGACAGAGGTGCTGGGGATGCCGTGGGTCAAGGTGCACGAGGAGGCAGAGGTCTGGGAGCACGTCATCTCCGACGACGTGGAGAAGGCGATGTGGAACAAGCTCGACAACCCCCAGACCTGCCCCCACGGGAACCCCATCCCGGGGGCGGGCTACCGGGCGCCCAACGTGGAGCCCATCTCCCAGCTCCGGGACCGGGTGGCGGAGCTGGAGCGGATATCCGAGGAGCTGGAGCTGGACGACGAGATCATGGATTTCCTGGACGTCAACCAGCTCCGGCCCCACGCCAAGGTGGAGGTGGTCGCCCGGACTCCCGACGGGATCGTCACGGTCAGGGTGAACGGCGACAACAGCGTCGGCCTCAGCCCCTTCATCGCCGACCGTGTCTACGTGGCGAAGTAGCGGCGCCGCTCCCGATCATCCTTCGTTCGGCCCTGCCCGATTTTTGACAGTCGAAACGGGGCGTTTCGCGCCCCGTTTTGGTCATAAAAAGCCAGGTTCAGGGGCGGGTCAGGAGGGGGACGAGGAGCTCCTCTCCTTCCAGGCCGCCGTGATAGCCGATCAGGCGCTTGTCGAAGGGGCGGGGAAGTAGCACCCGACCCCGGGGGGCGAGGAGCAGGCGATCGGGCAGGCGGGCGGGGAGGTCGGGATGGAGCGGCTCTGCCCCCAGAAGCACCACCAGCTCCTCCCGGCTCACCGAGTCGGCTCCGGTGGAGGCGGCCAGGTCGTCGATCAGCTCGCTCGGGCCGGTGACGTAGACGCTGCGGGGATCCCCGAAGAACAGGAGAGGGTCGTAGCGCCGATCCCGGATCAGGATCTTGTCGGCCGGCCGGTAGTCGACGTGACCGTGGTCGGCCGTCCCCACCAAGCCCACGGCACGTGGGAGGCGCAGCGACAGCTGCTCCCAGATCTGCGATGCCTGGGCCACCGCCTCGGCGTAGGCTTCGCTGTCCCTTCCCTCCACGTGGGCCGCCACGTCCACGTTGGGGAAGTAGGTCAGCACCAGGCGCCCGGCTCCGGCCACGTCGACGGTGGCGTCCACCAGCTCGCCGGCCGACCAGGCGGGCTCGAAGCGACAGCCCCGGTAGAGCATCCGGCTCAAGGGCGACCCCAGGAACGGTCCCGGCTGAACGGTGATGGGCTCGATGCCGGCCGCCGACACGCGCTCCCACAGGTTGGGGGCGGGAAGGAAGGAGTCGTAGTCGTGGTCGACCGGCTGCCCCGAGGGGGTCGTCCACTTGAGGACGTTCACGGCGGGGGCGATGCCCCGAAGGTGCAGAACGTGGCCGATCACCCCGTGGGCCACGGGAGGAAGCCCCGTCACGATGGTGGCGAGCGAGGTGGTGGTGGTGGTGGGGAAACCGGCTGTCATCTCCCCTGTCCGGCTCGACAGGAGGCCTGCGGCCCCTGCCTCCTCCAGCTGGTGGCTTCCCAGGCCGTCGAAGAGGACCAGCACATAGCCCTCCGCCGGGGCGACCTCCAGGTGGGCCAGCGGTGGGGCGGGGGCGGAGCCGGTCAGGTTCCGCTCCAGCTCGGCCAGGAGGTTGACCAGGCCCGCTCCGCGGTAGTCGGGGGTCATGTGCGGCACCGCCGGGACGCTATCAGGTGCCGGCTGTGGCGGGGTCCGTGGGAATTCGCCCCCGGCGCGGCCATTCCTATACTCGCGGGCGCCGGTCCGCTACTGCACAGACCATGGAAATGAGCGCCTACTTCCAGGATTATCTGACCGTCGGAGCCTTCGCCGCGCTGGGTGTCGTCCTGGTGCTCGTGATGCTGGGGATCGCCTCCGCCCTCTCTCCCTCCAACCCGTCGAAGGCGAAGCTCACCACCTACGAGTGCGGCGTCGATCCGGTGGGATCGGGGTGGAACCAGACCTACGTCCGCTACTACCTCTTCGGCCTCCTCTTCGTCCTCTTCGACGTGGAGGCGGTGTTCATCTTCCCCTGGGCCCTCATTCCCGAGCAGCTGGGCGTCTTCGGCCTGGTGGCCATCCTGCTGTTCATGCTCACGCTGGTGGAAGGGCTCTTCTACGCCATCAAGAAAGGTGTCCTCGTATGGGAGTAGTCCAGAAGTTCGGGGTCCCCAAACCCGTCTCGTGGCTGCTCAACTGGTCGCGCAAGTACTCGCTGTGGCTGTTCCAGTTCGGTCTGGCATGCTGCGCCATCGAGATGATGGCGGCGTCCGGGCCCCGGTTCGACTCGATGCGCTTCGGGATCATCCCCCTGCCCGCCTCTCCCCGTCAGGCCGACCTGATGGTGGTGGCGGGGACCGTCACCGACAAGATGGCCCCTTCCATCAAGCGGCTCTACGACCAGATGCCGGAGCCCAAGTACGTCATCTCCATGGGGTCGTGTGCCAACTGTGGGGGCCCTTACTGGGATTCCTACTCGGTGACGAAGGGCGTCGATCAGGTGATCCCGGTGGACGTGTACGTTCCCGGCTGCCCACCCCGCCCGGAGGCTCTGCTGGAGGGCATCGTCGTCCTCCAGAAGAAGATCCAGGGCGAGGACATTCACGAGAAGTGGAACCAGCGTGACCTCCAGCCAGCCTGAGGCCGAGGCTCCCGAGGAGGGAGCCGCCCCGGCCGAAGAGACTCCCCATCCCCTGGAGGAGTACGCCCGGGCCGTGGCCGAGGCCGTGGGCGGGGAGCCAGGCGTCCAGTTCGACACGGTCAAGGTCACGGTCGATGCAGACGACTGGGTTTCAGCTCTCACCACCGCCCGGGACGACTTCGACCTGGTGCTCTTCTCCTTCCTGTCCGCCATCGACTGGGCCAACGACACGGCCGTGGGCGAGCCGCTGGACGAGCCGCTGGAGGAGGAGTCCTTCGAGGTGATCGCCACCGTCGCCGACGTCACCGAGGGCAGGCGGGTGACGTTCTCCGCCCGCATCCCCCACGATCAGCCGGCCATCGCCTCCCTGATCGACGTGTACGCCGGGGCCGACTGGCACGAGCGGGAGGCGAACGAGATGTTCGGCATCGACTTCATCGGCCATCCCGACCTGAGCAACCTCTACCTTCCGGAGGGCTTCCTGGGGAACCCGCTGCGCAAGTCCTTCCCTCTCCTCAGCCGGGAGGTGAAGCCCTGGCCCGGGAAGGTCGATGTGGAGGCCATGCCCGAGGACGAGGACGAGGAAGAGGAGGAGGGCGAGGAGGCGGAGGGATCCGAGGCGGCGTCCGAGGAGGAGCCGGAAGGGAGCTCGGAGGGAGAGTCCGAGGAAGAGCCGGAGGAAGGGCAATGACCACCCAGCAGGACCTGGTCCGGCACCTGTCGGAGGTCTCCGTCTCCGTGGAGCTGGAGACGCCCGACATGACTCTCAACATAGGTCCCCAGCATCCCTCCACCCACGGCGTCCTCCGGCTGGTGGCGAGGGTGGACGGCGAGCGGGCCTACGACGTGCGGCCGGTGATCGGCTACATGC
>JBKHJQ010000158.1:0-6178 GCA_046538055.1 Actinomycetota bacterium | reverse complement strand
CCACCGGGCAGATCTCGTCGCACGCCTTGCAGGTGGTGCAGGACCAGGCCTCCACCGGCTCCACCCGGGCGAACAGCTCCGGCCCGTCCAGGCTGATCCGCTCATCCACCCCCACCGGGGGCGAGACCCCGGCCGCGGCCGCAGCCACCTCGCCCGTCTTGAGCACCATCTCCCGGGGGTCGAGGGGCTTGCCGGTGATGTTGGCCGGGCACACCGACGTGCAGCGGCCACAGATGGTGCAGGCATCGGTGTCGAAGATCTGCTTCCAGGTCAGGTCGTCCACCACCGATGCGCCGATGGTGTCGATGTCCTCCACCTCCATGAGGTTGGGCATCTCCCGCATGGCGCCCTTGGGTCTCTCCCGGGGCTGGAGAAACAGGTTGGCGGGGGAGGTGAACATGTGCCGCAGCTTCGTGGTGGGGAGAACGACCAGGAACGCGACGAATGCAACCGCGTGGACGACCCAGGACGTCTGGTGGACGATGGAGGCGCTCTCGGCGGGAACCAGGTACGACAGGGGCATCCCCACGAACGACCACACCTCGAAGTCGGGGCGCCCCACCAGGGCGATGCGGGCCGCCTCGGTGGTGAACCCGGTGATGCCGATGAGCGCCAGGGTGGCGAGAATCCAGCCGTCCTCGGGCTTGGTCTTCGAGCGGATCCGCCACGGCGGCCGCAGATAGCGGCGCGCTGCCGCCCACGCCAGTCCCGCCAGGAAGACGACACCGGCCAGATCCAGGACGGCCGAGTAGCCCTGGTAGAAGGGGCCGTGCAGGAACTTGAGGCCGGCGGGGAGGAGGTGGTCGATCTCGAGAGTGACGGTGCCGGCGAACAGGACCAGGAATCCGTAGTAGACCATGGAGTGCATGAGTCCGGCGCTGCGGTCCCGCATCAGGGTCTTCATCCGCAGCCCGGCGTCGAGGCGACGGATCCGCTCCCGCCACAGGCCCGTCCGGCGCTCCCGGCCGCCCCGCTCCCAGCCTCTGGCGCGGAGTGCGAAGAGGTGGATCGCCAGCCACAGCCCGGCGGCCACTCCGCCGTAGAAGAGGGCCACCACCGCCTCGGGTACGTTCCCGAACACGACCCGGCCTATCCGGAACTCGGGGTGGGCCGGCAGCGTCCCCAGCCACCACAGGAGGAGGACGCTGGCCGCCGCCACCACCCCCAGGCCGTCGATGATCCGGGAGGCGCTCGGCCATCCGCCCCCGGTCTCCGGGGTGGTGTCCGCCGGATCCTGCGTGTCGGTCATCGCCATGTGGGCGGGGAGTGTAGGCACCGGGCAGCCCGGGGAGGGTTGGTCATCGGCCTCGCTCCCCCAGCAGGGGGATGGAATCGCGTTTCTCCCTATCCAGGTGGGTGTCGAGGATCCCCTGTGGCCGCGACAGGGTGGTTCGGGTCGGGATCGCCTCGTCCGGCGTCACGATGAGATCCAGCGGGAAGTCGTGCTCGGTCACGGGCACACGGCCTTCCTCCACGATCTGGGAGGGATGGACGGTGGTGGCCACGGTCGTCTCGGCGTGGATCAACCCTGCTTCCACGGCCAGAGCGAACTCCAGGTCCGAGTATCCCCCGCCCTTTCCCAGGCGCGCTCCTCCCCGTTCCACCGCCACCGATCCGCATACGACCATGTCGATGGGTTCCATCTCATCGGGCGAGATCGCCTCCCCGTGCCTTCCCGCTCCCTTGATGGAGGCTGCCTCGCGGACCGGAACGTCGAGGCGGTGTGGATCGAGACGCCAGAAGGGCCGGAGCTCGGCCAGGCGAGGGACCGCCATGTAGACGATCTTGCCCTCCGCCAGGGCCTGCTTCCGCACCGGGAGCTGGGGGGAATCAGGATTGCACTTGAGGACCCCGGCGGCCCGCCACCGGTCCTGTCGGGCCAGCCGCTCGGCAGCGGCCTCGGCCCCGGCGAAGTTGGGGATCCGTCCCTCCACTCCCGGGAACCGTGCCGCCCCGGCGGCCCGCAGAGCCGCCCACGCCTCCTCGCGCAGAGCCTGCTTGTCGCCGGTCAGCTCAGACCCAGCTCCTTGCGGAGCTCCTCCAACTTGGTGTCGGCCTGGGTCATCGCCACCGCCTCCTTGAGCTCCTGCTCGGCGCCTTCGGGCGTGACCTCCCGCAGCTCGGTATGGGCCTTGGCACTGGAGAGGCGGCCCTCGATCTTCTCCTCCACCTGCCGCAGGGAAGGCGCCTCCCTTTCCATAGAGGACGTCATCGCCTCCATGGCGGAGTTGACAGACTCCTGCATCTTGGCCTGCTCGAGCTTGCCCAGGAGCTGCATCCGCTTGGCGGCCAGCTCCTGGACCCGCATGGCGTTCTGCTGCACCGCCGCCTTGGCGTCCTCGGCCTGCTCCAGGGCCACCTCGTACTGCTGCTTGAGACCCTCGACGTTCGACTCGGCCGCCTGGATCTTCATGGCGAGAGACTCTGCGGCCCGGGTCCATTTGTCCACCCCGGCGGAATCGCCCGCCTCCTTGGCTTCCTCCGCCTTCAGGATCGCCTGCTTGGCCATCTCCCGTGCCTCCCCCACATCGGAGGCGGCCTGCTCGATCTTCGACTCGAGCTGGGTGCGATGAGCGATGACCTTGGCGGCCTGATTGCGAAGCCTCTGGTCGGCAGCCCGTGCCTCCGATATCGCCTGCTCGATCTCGACCTCGGGATCCATGGCGGACTCTGCGAACCCTCGGAAGAGCTGCTTGATGTAGCCCCAGATTCTCTTGAGCATGGGTGTCTCCCGGTTTCTCGTGTGATGGCAGCTTAGGTGCTGAACAGGCCGGGCCGACGCCGGAACGGGATCCCCCATCAGCGCCCGAACAGGGCCCGGAGGAAGAACCAGGCGTTGGCGGGCCGCTCCGCCAGGCGGCGGGTGAGATACGGGTACCAGGCGGATCCGTAGGGGATGTACACCCGCACGTCGTGACCCAAGGCCGACAGTCGCCGCTGCTCGTCGCTGCGCACCCCGTACAGCATCTGGAACTCGAAGCCGTCTCCTCTCCGGTCGGCTGCCGCCAGGGTGGCGGCGATCAGGCGGGGATCGTGGGTGGCGATTGCGGGGCGCGTCTCGGGGGCAGCCATCAGCTCCGCCAGCAGGCGGGCGAAGGCCTCCTCCACGTCGGCACGCTTCTGGATGGCCACCTCCGGAGGCTCGACGTAGGCGCCCTTGCAGAGACGGATGTGCCCACCCAGCGGGAGGAGCCGCTCCAGGTCCGCGGGGGTGCGATGCAGGTAAGCCTGCAGGCAGATGCCCAGGTTCCCGTGCCGGGGCTGGGCCCGGGCGTAGATGTCCACGGTGGCCTGCGTGTAGCGGGAGTCCTCCATGTCGATGGTGACGGTGGTGCCGGCCTCGGCGGCGGCCGTGGCCAGCCGATCCACGGCCCGGTCGGCCATGGCGGGATCGATGGCCAGCCCGAGCTGGGTGAGCTTTATGGAGATGTTGGCCCGCAGGCCTTCCGCCCGGATGCGCTCCAGCGCCTCCAGGTAGCCCCGGGTGGCCTGCTCGGCGCCCTCCCGGTCGGTCACGTCCTCCCCCAGCAGATCGAGGGAGACACCCAGACCCTCACCCTGGAGGCGGCGCGCCACGCCTACGGCCGCGTCCAGGCCGTCCCCCGCCACGAACCGGCGGGCCAGGGCCCGGCCCGCCCGGGTGCCGGTGATCGCCTTCCGCACGGGTCCGGCAGCCGCGGTTGCCGCCGCCACCCGTGTGAAGAGGCTCACCGCTATGACTCTCCGAGCTGACGTGCCCGCTCGGCGGCGGCCCGCACCGCGTCCTCCAGCAGGGCGCGGAACCCGCGATCCTCCAGAACATGGACGGCGGCAGCCGTGGTGCCCCCGGGGGAGGTGACCTGTGCCCGCAACTCGGCAGAGGAACGGCCGGTCTCGGTCAGGAGATGGCCGGCTCCCCGCACGGTCTGATGCACCATGGACTCAGCCACGTCCCGGGGAAGCCCCTCCCGTATGGCTGCCTCGATGAGTGCCTCCGCCAGCAGGAACACATATGCGGGTCCTGTGCCCGAGACGGCCGTGACGGCGTCGAGGAGGCTCTCGTCCATGCGACGCACCGAACCCACCGCCTGGAGGATCTCGGTGGCGTGGGCCACCGCCTCCTCGTCCGCGTGCCGGCCGGTGGCGATGCCGGTCACTCCCTCGCCCACCAGGGCCGGGGTGTTGGGCATGGCCCGGATCACCGCCACACCGGCAAGCCGCTCCTCGTAGAACCGGACCGGCACCCCTGCCGCCACCGACACGACTAGCTGGTGGGGCCGCACGGCGCCGGACACCTGCTCGAGGAGTGCCTCCACATCCCGCGGCTTGGTGGATATCACCACTACCTGCCGACCCTTGACCGCCTCCACCGGATCCAGGGTCACACGACAGCCCGTGGCCTCCTGGACGGCCTTCGCCCGCTCGGGGCGGCGCACTGCCACGCTGATGTCGTCGATCTCCCAGCCGGCGATCAGCAGGCCCCGCAGAAGGGCCTCTCCCATGGCGCCCGCCCCCAGGATGGCGACGGATGGCCTTCGTCCGGCTACCTCAGGTGGCATGGGAGCGGAGTATAAGGAGACGCCGCCACCCGGCCCCCCGTATCGGGCATGGGGAGGGCGGAGGGCTCAGCCACGCATCCCGGATCGCTCCCCTCCCCGGCCGGGGGTGTTCTCAGTCCCCGGTGGGACGGACCCGGAGCCGTCGCATCTCGTCGAGAACCGCTCCGGTGAGGACTGTGGAAGCCGGAGCCGAGACTCCCTGGACATTCCGGGGCGCGATGCTGAGATCTCCCTCCGGGGCGGCTTCGGCGTCGGCGGCGGCCGCGATCTCGTCCAACCAGCTCTCGTCGTCCCGCTCGGTGGACGGCTCCACCACGGAGAAGCTCTCCTCCTCCGAAGCCGGCGCCTCCTGCTCCCGCTCCTCGGTTGTCGGCTCGGGGTCGGCGAGCTGGGAGAGGTCCACGGAGGTGGGTTCCTCATCGGCCAGCACGGGCACGGTGGTCTCGGGCGACGGGACCGCAGGTTCGGCGGTCTCCTCTTTCTCTTCCTGCACCGTCTCGATGAGATCCAGACGCCAGAGGGCGTGGAGGAGACGGATCGCCCGGCCCCGCCCGAACACATCCTCCAGTTGGTCGAAGGACAGGACCGACACCAGCGAAGCCAGCGCCCACCAGTCGTCGGGCTGGATCGTGATCGGCTCGGCGATCTCGTCCTTGAGCATCAGCAGTGTCGAGCGCATCCCGGCCTCGTTGAGGTCGGACTCGAGCTGGTCCAGCTGGTTCATGTCGGCCAGGAGGGTGTCGACGTCCCAGCCCTCGCCTTCGGGGCCCTGGAAGGGGCCAACCTCGAATCTGCCGTCGTTCAGGGCGGACAGGACGAAGAGCGTCTCGGAGGCGGTCGCCCTCGACTCGAGGCTGCCGGTAGGAGCAGAGTCGTCATCCAGGACGGCTCCCACCACCCGACCGTCCGAAAAGTGAATGACGCCGCTGCGATTCCCCTTGACATGGAGACTGGCGGTCTTCCCCGTGACTTTCATCACGTTGAGTAGGTCTGCCACCGTCCAGTCTGTAAGTGTCCCTGACAGGTTCATAATCACCTCGCGCCGTTGCAGTTGCCTATCGGTCGGATCGAAGGCCGGGTTGAGCGCGTTTCTGTGACTCTCCGTGGCGACCGCTCGCGAAGGGGGGCTACCGCCTCGCTGCTCCTCCCTCCCGGGAAGAGGCGACGGCTCCCCGCCCGCGGGCTCCGAGCGAGGACGCGGGCACCACTCCGGGAAGGATGCGATCATGGCCTCCATGAGCGACATCTATGTCGTCGACGCCTGCCGGACCCCCGTGGGGAAGCTGGGCGGGATGCTGGCTCTCGTCCGGCCGGACGATCTCGCTGCCCACGCCATCTCGTCGCTGACGAACCGGAACCCGGGACTCGACCCCTCGGCCGTAGCCGACGTCTTCTGGGGCGCTGCCAACCAGGCGGGGGAGGACAACCGCAACGTGGGGCGCATGGCCGCCCTCCTGGCGGGCCTGCCCGAGACCGTCCCGGGAGTCACGGTCAACCGGCTGTGCGGCTCCGGGCTGCAGGCCGTGATCAGCGCCGCTCACGCCCTGGCCGCCGGATGGGGGGACGTGATGGTGGCGGGTGGCTCCGAGTCCATGAGCCGGGCCCCCTACGTGATGAGGAAGGCCGAGCGGGCCTTCGCC
>JBKHJQ010000157.1:0-6288 GCA_046538055.1 Actinomycetota bacterium | reverse complement strand
GGGAGTGTCTCCACCCGGCTGGGGCCGTGAACTCCCTGAGGCTGGTGCCGGGAACGGGGGTCCGGGAGGGGAGGGCCCCCATCGAGGGAGAAGGCGTAGTCGGTCCCCACCTCCAGATCGCCCGTCGACCCCCACCATCCGGCACCGATCTCGGCCATGGCCGTCGTGCCGTCGCCTTCCACCAGATCCACCCGGCGGGGGATGGGAGCCCACACGGCCGGCTTCATGCTCGCTCCAGGACCGACACGGGGAATGACTCCGTCAGCTCCGCCACCTCCACAGTCCCCCGATGCCGGGCCCCGTCGAAGACGCCGGTCCAGGTTCCCCCCGGCAGTTCCAGACGGGTGGTGTTCCATCCGCCCTCCCGCTGCAGGCGGAGCGTGAGCCGGGGCACCACAACCGCCACCTCCTCTCCCCGCGTGTAGGCGACGGCGTGGCGGGCGGCGGGCCCCGCCACCGCCAGCGGCCGGTAGCCGCCCTCGGTTCCCATGGCGGCGGGGCGGCGGCGGCGCAGCTGCAGCAGCGTATGGAGGAGCCACAGCTTGGGCAGTCCCTCGTCCATCCCCTCCAGCACCTCTGCCGGGTGGATGTCGCCCAGGGAGGCGAGGAGGCTCCGCCGCCGTGCGTAGTCCACCGGCCGGCGGTTGTCGGGATCGACCAGGCTCAGGTCCCACAGCTCGGTTCCCTGGTAGGTGTCGGGGACTCCGGGGGCGGTGAGCTGGACGGTCTTCTGGATCAGGGAATTGATCCGGCCCGCCTCCACCAGGGGGGAGGCGAACTCCGCCAGATCGGCCTGGAACTCATCGTCGCCGTGGACGGCTCGGGCGAAATCCTCCACGCCCCGCTCGTAGCCGGGGTCGGGGTGGGTCCAGGAGGTGTGGGTCTTCGCCTCCCGGACGGCCTTTTCCATGTACCTCAGCAGCCGGGCCAGAGGGAGGGGGTGGGCTCCCACCAGGGTCTGGTACATGAGGTACTCGGTGGCGCCGTCCAGACGGGAGGGACGGTGCCGGCGGTTCATCCGGCGCCAGCGAAGGACCCTCTCCTCCCACTCCTCGGGTACCTCACTGAGGACCGCCAGCCGGGCCCGAACGTCCTCGGACCGCTTGGTGTCGTGGGTGGTGAGGGCCAGCATCGTGGCGGGCCACCCCTCCTGGGTCTCACGGCGGCGTCGGTGAAAGGGGTCGGGACCGCAGAAGCCGAACCTCCCCGGGTCTCCCCCCACCTCGCACAGGGCGGCCAGGGCCAGGTAACGGTAGAAGGCCGTGTCCTCAACGCCCTTGGCCATGACCGGGCCGCTCAGCTGCTGGAAGCGCATCCGCAGCTCGGTGTCCACCTCGCCGGCTTGCCCTGTCAGGACCGACTCCAGGATGTCCACCAGGTCGGAGAGATGGGGGGCGCGACGGCGGGCCCGTTGGGCTGCGCTGGCGACACGTTCGGCGTCGGACGGGCTCGGTCCGCCCTCCTCGGGGACGTAGGTGCGGTAGACGTCGAAGGCGGCGAGCATCTCGATGAGGGCGGCGGACAGCCGGGACCGCTCGCCTCCCGGCGTCTCCTCCTGCGCTTCCACCACTTGCGCCACCACTTGCGCCAGCAGTTGCGTGAGGCGGTTGAGGTCGGCGCCCAGGACTTCGTCCAGCGCGTGGCGCTTGGCCCGGTCCGCTACC
Organism: Actinomycetota bacterium; assembly: GCA_046538055.1. Classification (GTDB taxonomy): domain Bacteria; phylum Actinomycetota; class Acidimicrobiia; order Spongiisociales; family ZC4RG35; genus ZC4RG17. The sequence goes on along the minus strand of JBKHJQ010000157.1, from coordinate 4,624 downwards.
TCCTCCCAGGTCTCCTCCGAGCCGCTCATCGTCGTCCACAGCCGGGCGAGGACGTCCGCCCCGGTCGGGTCCACCAACAGGGTGGTCATATCGGAGAGGAAGTCGTAGCCGGTGGTGCCTGCCACGGGCCAGGACGTCGGGATGGATTCGTCGCTCTCCAGGATTTTCTCGACCACGATCCACGCTCCCCGGGCGTGGGCCCGGAGCCGGCTCAGGTAGCCCCCGGGATCGCGCAGCCCGTCGGGGTGGTCGATCCGCAAGCCCCCCACCTCCCCCGCCGCGACCCAGTCCAGCACCAGGCGGTGGATGTCCTCGAATACGTCCGGGTCCTCCACCCGCATCCCTATGAGGGTGTCGATGTCGAAGAACCGCCGATAGTCCAGAGCCTGTCCCGCCGTCTGCCAGAACACCAACCGGTACGGCTGCCGGCGCAGCAACGCGTCCAGGGAGTCGGGCCGGGAACTGATGTGGTCCACCACCCGGTCCACTGCCGCCCCGGCTTCGGGGGCCGCCAGGAGGTCCCTCAGTCGGTCCCGGATGCGGCGGGCCCGGGCCGCCCGGAGGCGGCGCTCGGGGGGGCCCTCCGCGGGGGGAAGTGAACGCAGTTCCCGGGCGGCGGCGGCCAGGTCCTCGCGGTCGGTGGCGGCCGAGGCCATCTCCAGAACTGCCGCCACCGAACCGGGCGAGAGGGGCAGGACGTGCTCGTAGTAGCGGATCACCAGCCGGCCATCCTCCCGCCGGAGGCTGATGGCTCCCGCCTCCACCTCCCGCTGGTAGTAGTCGCCGAGGAGAGGGAGGCGGACCCCGCTGTGGCGGGCCGTGTCCCAGTCGATATCGAAGTGGGTCGCGTAGGGGCTGGCGTACCCGTGCTCGAGAACGTCCCAGAGCCAGCCGTTGGCGGGAAGGCTCACGGCCATGTGGTTGGGCACGAGATCCACCACCAGATCCAGGCCGGCGGCGGAGGCCGCCGCCACCAGCCGGCGGCGGCCCGGTTCCCCTCCCAGCCGGTCGTCGACTCGGAGGTAGTCCACCACCGCGTATCCGTGAGGGGCATCCGGGGCCGACTGGAGGAAAGGGGAGCAGTAGATGTGGGTTATCCCCAGGTCCGCCAGGTAGTCGACCAGGCCGGCAGCGTGGTCCAGGTCGTGGTCCGGGTCGAGCTGGAGGCGGTAGGTGGCCGCCGCCTCCATCAGGCGCCCGGCACGTGCTTGAAGACCACCACACCCAGAGGCGGGACCACCACGTCCACGCTGTCCTCCCGCCCGTGGAACGGGACGGGGAGCGGGCCGGTCTCCACACCGCCCACATTGCCGTGGCCGCTCCCCCCGTACACCCCGGCGTCGCTGTTGAAGACCTCCTGCCAGCGTCCGGATGCCGGCACGCCCACCCGGTAGGCGTGGCGGGGCTCGGGGGTGAAGTTGCAGGCCACCATGAGGGTCTCCCCTCCGGCGGATCGCCGCAGGAACGTGAGGACGCTGTTGGTGTTGTCGTTGGCGTCGATCCACTCGAACCCGCCCGGTTCGCAGTCGAGCTCGTGCAGGGCCGGCTCGTCCCGGTAGAGGCGGTTGAGGTCGGCCAGCAGGCGCTGCAGCCCCCGGTGGGCGTCGTCGTCCAGCAGATGCCAGTCCAGTCCCCTGTCGTGGTTCCACTCCGACCACTGGCCCAGTTCGGCCCCCATGAACAGGAGCTTCTTGGCGGGCTGGGTGTACATGTATGCGAAGAGGGCCCGCAGGTTGGCGAACTGCCGCCACTGGTCCCCGGGCATCTTGCGGATGAGGGAGCCCTTGCCGTGCACCACCTCGTCGTGCGAGAGGGGCAGCACGAAGTTCTCCGTGAACGCATACATCATCCGGAATGTGAGCCGCTCGTGGTGGTACACCCGGTACAGGGGGTCACGGCTGAAGTAGTCCAGCGTGTCGTGCATCCAGCCCATGTCCCATTTCATCCCGAAGCCCAGGCCTCCCAGGTAGAGGGGGCGTGAGACCATGGGCCAGGCGGTGGATTCCTCGGCGATGGTCTGGGTATCGGGGTACTCGAGGTAGACGGTCTCGTTGAGGCGGCGGAGGAAGTCGAGGGCCTCCAGGTTCTCGCGGCCCCCGTAGCGGTTGGGGACCCACTCGCCCTCTTCCCGGGAGTAGTCCAAATAGAGCATGGACGCCACGGCATCCACCCGCAGGCCGTCCACGTGATAGCGGTCCAGCCAGAACAGGGCCGAGGAGATCAGGAAGGCGGGGACCTCGGCCCTCCCGTAGTTGAAGATCCACGACTTCCAGTCCGGGTGGAAGCCCTGGCGGGGATCGGAGTGCTCGAAGAGGTGGGTCCCGTCGAAGAAGCCCAGCCCGTGCTCGTCGTTGGGGAAATGGGAAGGAACCCAGTCGAGGATGACGCCGATTCCCGCCTGATGGAGGGTGTCGACCAGGTACATGAAGTCCTGGGGGGTCCCGAACCGGCTGGTGGGGGCGAAATAGCCCGTCGTCTGATACCCCCACGATCCGTAGAAGGGGTGCTCCATGACCGGCAGGAACTCCACGTGGGTGAAGCCCATATCGACCACGTACTCGGTCAGGGCGGGCGCCATCTCCCGGTAGCTGAGGAAACGGTCGGGGTGGGCCTCGTCCCGGCGCCACGAGCCGAGATGCACCTCGTACACGCTGATGGGGTCGGAGAGCCGGTTGCGCTCGCTCCGGGACCGCATCCAGGCGGAGTCGTCCCATTCGTAGTCGAGGTCCCAGACCTTGGAGGCGGTCCGGGGCGGTGTCTCATGATGGAACCCGAACGGGTCCGCCTTGTCGACACGGTAGGAGCCGTTCGCTATCCGGTACTTGTAGGAGCCGGCGTGACGGGCCTCCGCCACGAAGCCCGCCCACACCCCGGAGCCACCCACAGGCGCCAGGGGATCTGTGGCCGGGTCCCATCCGTTCCAGTCGCCGATCACCGAGACGGAGTCGGCATTGGGTGCCCACACGGCGAAGTAGCAGCCCTCGCCGCTCGGGTGGGGATGAGCCCCCATCTTCTCGTAGAGGCGGTAGTGCGAGCCCTCGTTCCACAGGTAGACGTCGTGTTCGGTCAGCAAGGTGACATCTGGGGCCGTCAATTCTGCTCCTCGGGGGGCGCCTCCCTACGAAGATTCGACCGCTGTCGTGCCTACGTCAAACGGTCCGCCCGCCAGGCACCCCCGGGTCAGCGGCCGCGGGCGGAGCGTCGGGCCACCAGCGTGTCGATGTGGAGACGGGGGAGGAAGAACTGGACGAGAGGCCCGATGAAGACCGCGAACGCCACCGTTCCCACCCCGAACGTGCCGCCCAGCATCCATCCCACCACCAGGACGGACACCTCGATCGCGGTGCGGGTGAGGCGGATGGAGGGTCCCCGGGCGGCGATCCCGGTCATCAGGCCGTCCCGGGGTCCGGGGCCGAGGTCGGCCCCGATGTAGAGACCCGAGCCCAGGGCCACCACGACGATGCCGCCCGCCACCATCCCGATGCGGCCCGCCGCCAGCTCGGGACGGGGGAGGAAGAGCGATGAGATGTCGATCATGGCTCCGATGATGAGGGCATTGAGGATGGTGCCGACGCCGTAGGGCTCGCGCAGGGGCAGCCAGGCCGCCAGCACCACGACCGACACCACGATCGACCAGATCCCCACCGTCAGCCCGAACCGCTCGGCCAGGCCCTGATGCAGGACGTCCCAGGGAGGCACCCCCAGCTCGGAGTGGATCATGAGGCCGATCCCGAGGCCGAAGAGCACCTCGCCGGTGACGAGGTTGAGGAAGCGCCGGGTCAGGTTGGGACCCCGGACGGGGATCACCAGGTTGTCGCGCATCGACTGCACGCTATGTGGCAGGCCCATCATCGACGAAACCGGCCGCCTCCCACCGGGCCGGGCCCCGCCGGGGGGAGCGCCTCAGGCCGTCCGGGCGTCGGTGCCGGGGACGATCCGCACGTTGCGGCGCGACAGCCGCTCCCCGCAGTGGCCGCAATGCGCCACGGCGTCGGCCTCATGCCCGCAGTCACTGTGGATCGCCCGCTGGTGGTCGGGATCTGCGGACGGGTTCCACCTCTCCCCGTACGCCCACAGGGTCATGAGGACGTCGAAGAGATCCTTTCCCCGTTCGGTGAGGCGGTACTCGTGGCGGGGAGGATTCTGCTGGTACGGCTCGGTGGCCAGGATCCCCCTCTCCACCAGCCGCTCCAGGCGGTCGGTGAGGGTGTTGCGGGCGATGCCCAGGCTGGACACGAAGGCGTCGAAGCGGCGGATTCCCAAGAAGGCGTCCCGCAGTATGAGCATCGTCCAGGCGTCGCTGACTACCTCCACCGTGTTGGCCACGGAGCACTCCAGGTGGGCGAGGGATCTGCGCATGTGCTCAGCCTAGTCAGTTGCGAATTGCAACTCGTCTTTGGCGGCCACTAAGTTGCTAAACGCAACTCACTGCCGAGCGAGAAGGGTGGCGTCCATGAGGGACAAGGCTGTGGATGGCCCGGGGCGGAAGGGGGGCCGGCTGTGAGGCCGCCTCTCGCCCTCCGGGTGGTGCCCGGGTTGGCGTATCGGGCATGGTTCACTCCGCCCCCGCTCACGTCCCGGGCCTCCGCCCAGCGCCGGCAGTCGTGGAGCTCGACGCCGAGGA
>JBKHJQ010000156.1:0-6322 GCA_046538055.1 Actinomycetota bacterium | reverse complement strand
GGAGACCGTACCGTCACCCGCCTGGCAGGCGGCGACAGAGAGCAGCAGCAAGGAGGGGACGAGGCGGCGCACGCCCCCAGCTTACGATCCCGTTACGGTTCCCAGCGATGCATCTCGCGGTCCGATCTCCCGGAGGCGATGCCTCTCGCCTGCTGGCCATCTCAGGGCGGGGGACCTGGGATGAGCCGCGGCCGGGAGCCCGGGCCGACCTGGGAGAGGAGTGGTGGGCCCTCCCCGGACTGGCCGACGCCCATGCCCACCTGGCTGCGGACGAACTGGTGCTCGCCCCCGGCGATCCCACAGAGATCCGTCGCCGGGCCTTCACGTGCCTGGAGAGCGGGACATTCCTGGTGGTCGACAAGGGCTGGTGCGACGACTCGGTCCTGGCCACCCTGGCGTCGGCGCCGCCGTTGGAGAGCCCCGACCTGGAGGGAGCGGGGAGGATGATCGCGGTGGAAGGCGGCTACTACCCGGGATTCGCCATCGAGACGGACCCGGCGGGCCTGGCGGAGGTGGTGCGCTCGGCTGCCGAGCGTGGACGTGGGTGGGTCAAGCTGGTGGGTGATTGGCCCCGCAAGGGCCGGGGCGCCGTCGGCAACTTCGACGAGGAGGCTCTGGCCTTGGCGGTCGATGTGGCTCACCGGGGCGGGGCCCGGGTCGCCATCCACACCATGGCACCCGAGGTGCCGTCCTGGGCGGTGCAGGCGGGCGTCGACTCCATCGAGCATGGGCCTTTCCTGAGCAGAGCCGACCTGGAGGAGCTGGCCCGGCGGAGGGGAGCATGGGTGCCGACGGTGCTGCGGCTGGAGGAGCTGGGGGAGGCCCTGGGACGGACCTCGAGCGGGGGGAGGCTCATCGCCGGCGCTCTGGGGAACCTGCCCTCGCTCCTGGCGGAGGCGCCGCCCGGGGTAGCCGTGCTGGCGGGCACGGATCTGGCGACCCCGCCGGGGGCGGTGGCCAGGGAGGCGGCGGCCCTGGCCCGGATGGGCCTGCCCCCGGAGCGTGCGGTGGACGCCGCGTCCGCCGCCGTCCGCCGCTACCTGGGCCGGGACCCCGGTTTCGTGCTGGGCGAGGCGGCTGATGCTCTCTTCTTCGAGGTGGACCCCTACCAGGATCCTGCCGTCTTGGCTGAACCGGTGGCGGTGTTCCGCAGCGGCAGGCGGTTGCGGTGAGGACGCTCCTACTCGCTTCCTCTTCCTCCCGGCGGGCAGAGCTGCTGAGGATGCTGGGCCTGGAGTTCCAGGTGAGGGTCCCGGACGTGGACGAGACGCGGAGTCAGGGCGAGGAACCCGCGGCCTACGTGGAGCGACTGGCCCGCAGCAAGGTCGCAGCCGTGGCGGAGGCCGGAGCCGTGGCGGTCGGTGCCGACACGGTCATCGTCCATGAGGGACGGGTGCTGGGCAAGCCTGCCCATCCCGCCGAGGCGCGTTCGGTGCTGCGGCACCTGGCGGGGACGAGCCATCAGGTCCTGACGGCAGTGGCGGTGGGCTCGGGGGATGGCTCGGGTTGGACGGTGGATGCGGTGGTGGAGGCGGCAGCAGTGCGATTCCTTCCCCTCACCGACGCCGAGATCGATGCCTATGTCGCCACGGGTGAGCCGCTCGACAAGGCGGGATCGTACGCCCTCCAGGGCAGAGGGGCGGTGCTGGTGGAGGCGATCGAGGGTCACCCCACCACCGTGGGTGGCCTTCCCCTCCCCGCCACCCGCCGCCTCCTGGCCCGACACGGCGTGATGGTTCTGGCTTGAGGCTCAGCTCTCGTCGGGGGAGGAGGGGGCCGGGGAGCGGAAGAGGAGGAGCCGGGCCTGGGTCTGTCCCCCGTTGAAGAAGCCGTACTCCTCTCCCTGGGCGACGTGGATCACGTCCCCGGGCGCCAGGAGAGCTTCCTCGGCGTCGACGGTGAACTGCACCTCGCCCTCCAGGCACACATAGACCCGATCCACCTTCTGGGAGCGGCGGGAAGGCCTCTCCACCCCGATCGGGAGGGTGATCTCGGCGATCGACCCGGATTGCATGGCCTCCGGCGACAGTTCCCGCAACCAGAGATCGGCGAACTGGTAGGCGGCCGCCCGGTCGTAGCGACTGATCTGCATGCCCCACCGAGGCTAACGCGTCCGGGTAGGGTCTCGTCGACATGGTCGATTTCCACACCGGGACGAACTTCGTGACTCACAGCGGGATAGAGGTCACCGAGGCGAACTCCGAGAAGGCGGTCGGACGGCTGGAGGTGCGGCCCCATCATCACCAGCCCTACGGCGTGGTCCACGGTGGCGTCTACTGCACCCTGGTGGAGACCCTCGCCTCCACGGGAGCGGCGCTCTGGGCCCTGGACCAGGGCATGGCGGGATGTGTCGGCGTCCACAACGCCACCGACTTCCTGCGTCCCGTCCGGGAGGGCGTCTTGGGGGGCGAGGCAACCCCTGTCCATCGGGGACGGACCCAGCAGCTCTGGATGGTGACGATCACACGGCAGGAGGACGGCAAGGAGGTGGCCCGCGGTCAGGTCCGCCTCCAGAACCTGACCGACCCTTCCATGATCGGGGGTCTCGAGCCCCGCTCCTAGGCCCGGGCGGTCAGGGGGCGGGGGTGGCCGGCTGGGGGGACGTCCGGAAGGCGTGGGACACGTCGGCCCGTCCCAGCTCCCCTCCGTCGGCGTCGAGGGCCACCACCGACTCGGGCTGGAAGCCGGGGGGGACGATCAGGAAGAAGACGGAGGCGTCCACGTCCATGCCGCTCATCTCGTGCAGGGTGGCGGGGACCCGCCGGCCCTCCACCCCCTGTAGCCAGACCTCGGCGACGTCGGAGCGGGCGATTCCGTCCACGTGGCCCATGCCGCCACCACCGGAACCGGCCCCGACCCGGGTGATGGGCTCGGGCGGATCCTCCTCCACGGGTCCGCAGCTGGCCGATCCCGAACCGCCGTTCCCGGTGACCAGCTCGACCTGTAGGCAGATGCCGTCGGTGGCGGGGTAGGCCGCCAGCCGCCATCCGGTGTCCCCCGTGATTCCGGTGCCGAGCACCGTCACGTCTCCGGTGGCCTGATCCCCTACCACCTCGACGGGGCCGTCGGGTACCGCCACCTCGGCCTCCGTGTCGAGACGGGTGACCACACAGGCACTGGCGACGACGGAGAGGCAGATGAGTATGAGAGGTCGAAGGATGCGACCGGACATGCCCACCCCAGCCTATGCGCCTCGCCCTCGTTCCCCGTTCCTCCCCCGGGGGAGCTGCCGTCCCCTCACAGCCGCAGGTCGGCGGTGGAAACCTCCCATACGGCTGTCGGGTCGCCCCGCAGGTCCACGCCGGCGGCACGGGTCCTTCCACTCAGGTAGAGGAGGAGCTCGCCGGGCGGCCCATCCAGGACGGCCCGGGGTTCGGGGCCGCTGCGGTACAGGACGCCCCCATTCCACACCAGGTCCACACCGGTGCCGACACGGCGGAGGAGCATGGGGGCGCTCGCCCGGAGAAGCAGTGCCAGAGCCTCATCCAGGTCCCGGTCGCGGCGGGGCGCGAGCCCGTTTGCCCGGCGCACGTCCTCGTGGTGGATGAAGTACTCGCTCAGGTGAGCACCCGGCGGAAGCAACCTTGCGACGCCAGGCGGTCCCCGCCGGATCGTCGCCACCAGGTTCTCCAGGCCGCGGCGGCGCCGCCGGTTCATCGCCGCTTCGATCGCCCGGCGGAACGGCCCGCCCAGGACGAGTCCGGGCGCGGCCCACAGGTCGTGCTCCCTGACGACGAGATGGGCGGCCAGGTCCAGGACGGTCCATCCCTCGGCCAGGGTGGGGGCGCCGGCACCCACCTGCTCCATGAGGTCGCAGACCAGGCTTCGTTCCTGTCGGGCGACGGAGCCGAGGGACATCTCACACACCCTAGGGATGGTCCGGGGGCGATCAGGAGCCACCGGCCCGCCCCGCCGTCCTCACCCCCCAGACGTCGGCACCGGTGGCGGCGAACACGAGCCCCTCGGGAGCCACGCCGGCGGTGCGGGGGCTCTCGGGGGAGATCGCCACCATGTCGGCGGGAGCCCCCACCCGGATTCCCCCTCCGGCCGTCCCGGCCGCCAGGAGGTCCGCCGGTGGATGGCCGCCGATCTTCCCGGTCGCCAGGCGCTGATGTAGCTCCAGGAGCCGCATCTCCTCCCACGGGTCGATCACCGCCTGGCAGTCGCTCCCGATGGTGAGCGGTATGCCGGCGGCGGCGAACTCGGTGGTGGGTCCGATGCCGTCGCCCAGCCATCTCTCGGTGGTGGGGCAGACACAGACGCCGGCGCCGCTTTCCGCCAGAAGGGAGACGTCCTCGTGCGTGGCGTGGGTGGCGTGCACGGCGGTGACGTTGGGCCCCAGGATTCCGGCGTCCCCCAGCACCTGGGCGGGCGTGCGCCCGTAGTGGTTGAGGCAGTCGCTGTTCTCGTCCGGTTGCTCCGAGAGGTGCACATGGATGGGTCGGTCTCCCGCCCACTCCGCCACGGTGCCCATCTGCCGGGGACTCACCGCTCGCACGGAGTGGATACCCGCGCCAAGCTCCACCCCGGGCGGCGGCTTCCAGGCCGAGACGCGCTCGGCCCAGGCCTGGGCCGTCCCGTCGGAGAAGCGTCGCTGAGGCCCCTCAGGGGGGAGGCCGAACCCGCCCGACAGATAGCAGGTGTCCAGGAGCGTGAGCCGTATCCCGGCCTCCCGGGCTGCATCCGCCAGGGCGTCGGCCATCACGTTGGGGTCGTCGTAGGGCCGGCCGTCGGGACGGTGATGGAGGTAATGGAACTCCGTCACGGAGGTGAATCCCGAGGCCACCATCTCCCGGAATGCAGCGACGGCCACCCGTCGGTAGGAGTCGGGGTCGAGTTGGCCCGCCACCTCGTACATCGCCTCCCGCCACGACCAGAAGTCTCCCCTCCTCACCGAGTCCCGGCCCCGGAGCAGGCGGTGAAAGACATGAGAGTGGTCGTTGACGAAGCCCGGGAACACCACCCCCTCCAGCCGGGTCATTCCGTCGTCGGGCGCCACGCCGTGCTCGACACTCGAGATGATCCCGCCTGCAGCCGAGACGGCGACGTCGTCGACGAAGGCACTGCCGGTCCAGGCGACGGAGCAGTGATAGCGCCCGTCCCAGCTCCGGTCTCCGACTTCCGCGTTCCGGCTCATGACGGCAGGTCCAGCCCCCGCTCGGCGGCCACTCTCCGGGCCTTCTCATAGCCGGCGTCGGCGTGGCGCATCACTCCGGTGCCAGGGTCGTTGGTGAGGACCAGCTCCAGACGCCGGTCGGCTTCGGCGGTCCCGTCGGCCACCACCTGCGCCCCGGCGTGGATCGAGTTCCCGATGCCGACTCCGCCCCCGTGGTGGACCGCCACCCAGGCGGCCCCGGAGGCGGTGTTGAGGAGGGCGTTGAGGATGGGCCAGTCCGCTACCGCATCCGAGCCGTCGGCCATCGCCTCCGTCTCCCGGTAAGGGGAAGCCACCGAGCCGGCGTCGAGGTGGTCCCGCCCTATCACGATGGGGGCCGACACCTCTCCCGAACGCACCAGCTCGTTGAACGCCAGGCCCGCCTGGTGCCTCTGGCCGTAGCCCAGCCAGCAGATCCGGGCGGGCAGCCCCTGGTAGGGCACCTTCTCCTGGGCCAGTGCCAGCCACCGCCGCAGCGGCGGGTTGTCGCCGAAAAGGTCCGCCAGAACCCGGTCGGTGGCGGCGATGTCGGCGTGGTCCCCGGACAGAGCCACCCACCGGAAGGGGCCCATGCCCTCACAGAAGAGGTCGCGGATATAGGCAGGGACGAATCCCGGGTAGGCGAAGGCGTCGGCGAAACCCGCCTGCTGCGCTTCGCCCCGGAGGTTGTTGCCGTAGTCGAAGACCTCGCTGCCCAGCCGCATGAAGCCGACCATCGCCTGGCAGTGGACGGCCATCGACTCCCGGGCGGCCTTCACGTAGGCGTCGGGATCGGAGGCACGCAGCTCGGCCGCCGTGACGGGGTCGTGCCCGGCCGGCACGTACCCGTGGAGCGGGTCGTGAGCCGAGGTCTGATCGGTGACGATGTCGAAGGCCACTTCCCGGCGGAGCAGCTCGGGGAACACCTCGGCGGCGTTCCCCACCAGGCCCACGGAGAGGGGCCGCCGCTCGGTCCGGGCGGTGGATGCCCGGAGGACCGCGTCGTCCAGATCGTCGGCCTCCTCGTCCAGGTACCCCGCTTCCAGGCGACGCCGCACCCGCTCGGGGTCGACTTCCACGCAGATCACGACCCCGCCGTTCATGGTGACCGCCAGAGGCTGGGCTCCTCCCATCCCGCCCAGCCCGGCGGTGAGCGTGAGCGTGCCGGCCAGCGTCCCGCCGTAGCGC
>JBKHJQ010000155.1:0-6323 GCA_046538055.1 Actinomycetota bacterium | reverse complement strand
CGCCAGAAGGATCGACCTGGAAGCGGCCAGAAGGGGAACGCGGGGCCCAACCAGGAGCGAGGGTCCAGCTCCAACCAGAAATCCGCCAAGGCGGGGGGAAAAAGGGAGGGGGGAGGACCTGCCAAGAAGGACGATGACCGGGATGCACTGGATGCAGGTGCTCAGGAGCCTCTGGTGCGGGAGTTTCTGGAAGGGCTGCTGGCAGCCCTGGGTCTGGAAGGGAGCGTGGATTCCCGCGTGGAGGAGGACGTGATCGTGGTGGATGTGCGGGGGGAGCAGACCGAGGCGCTGGTGGGCCAGAGAGGGACCGTGATGGAAGCCGTCCACGAGCTGACCAAGACGGTCCTGCAACGTTCGGCCAAGGACGCAGCCCGAGTGCGTATCGACATCGCCGGGTACGCCGAGAGGCGGCGCCAGGCTCTCACCATCTACGCCGGCGAGCTGATCGATCAGATCCTGGAAGAGGGGGGAGAGCTCATGCTGGAGCCGATGTCGGCTTCGGATCGCAAGGTCATCCACGACGCAGTGGCCGACCGGTCGGGGGTGCGTTCCTACTCGGAGGGCGAGGCGCCGCAACGCTACGTCGTGATCGCGACGACGGAGGAGGAGTCTCCTCAGGAGGAAGAGGGGGAGTCTCCTCAGGAGGATGAGGAGAACTGACGCCCGATCCCGGTTCCACGTGAAACGGGGGTTGGCGGCCAATCAGCTCGCCTATCTCCATCGGGCGGCCACCTGGGCGGGCTGGAGACTCACTTCCCGACAGGCTGGCACCCTGGCGGCCTATGCCGATTGGCTGAAGAGGGAGGCCATCCCCCAGGGAGCCCTGGGTCCCCACGAGGCAGATCGCCTCATCCCCCGACACCTGGGGGACTCTCTACTCTTTGCGTCGGCCTGGGAGGGGCCCACATCCCCTCACCGGCTAGCCGATATCGGGTCGGGAGCAGGTCTTCCCGGAATTCCCCTCTCCATCCTCTGGCCCGGCACCCGTGTGACTCTGATAGAGCGGCGGGGGCGGCGAGCAGACCTGCTCCGCAGGGGACTGCGGGTCCTGGAGCTGGCCAACACGGAGGTCAGAGCCCAGGCGGCGGAGAAGGTGGATCTGGAGGTGGAGATGGTGGTCGCTCGGGCCGCCGGCCCCCTCCCTCGAGTCCACGAATGGGCCCGTCGCCTCCTGGTGGAGGGTGGCGTCCTGGTGGTGGGTGGATCATGGGTGGAGGAGCCCATACCCACAGCGGGCGAGGAGATCAGGCGCGTTCCGGCCGAGGTGCTTGACCGTCCGGTCTGGCTCCGTATCATGGCCGCTCCATGAGCCGCTCCCGCATCGTCGCCCTCGCCAACCAGAAAGGCGGGGTGGGCAAGACGACCACCGCCATCAACCTGGCGGCCGGGCTCGCCTTCCAGGGCGTACGCACCCTGCTGGTCGATCTGGATCCGCAGGGAAACGCCACCTCGGGCCTGGGAATGGATCGGTCCAGCATCTCCCACTCGGTGTATGACGTCCTTCTCAAGGACTTCCCCCTGGAGGACGCCATCGAGCCCACCAGCGTGCGCGATCTCTTCGTGGTACCCGCCACCATCGACCTGGCCGGAGCGGAGATCGAGCTGGTGCCGGTGTTCAGCCGGGAGCGCCGTCTCGACACCGCCCTGCGGTCGGTGGCCGACGAGTACCAGGTCATCCTGGTGGACTGTCCGCCCTCACTCGGGCTGCTCACCGTCAATGCTCTGGCGGCGGCGCACGAGGTGGTGATTCCCATTCAGTGTGAGTACTACGCCCTGGAAGGTCTCACCCAGCTGCTGAGCAATGTGGAGATGGTGAAGGCTAGCCTCAATCCCGACTTGAAGGTTGCGGGGGTGATACTGACCATGTACGACGCCCGCACCCGCCTCTCCAAGGACGTAGCCGACCAGGTACGCGAGCACTTCGGCGAGACCGTCTACCGGGCTCTGATTCCCCGTTCCGTGCGTCTCTCGGAGGCCCCGTCCTACGGTGAGCCGATCGAGGCCTTCGATGCCATGAGCCGGGGAGCAATCGCATATCGGGAGCTGGCCCGGGAGTTCCGGCGCCGGCACGGCCTGGAGTGAGGATGAGGCGTTGAGCACCAGAAGGTCAGGCTTGGGACGGGGACTGGAGTCGCTCATTCCCCCCGGGGAGGGGAGCGACGAGTACCGCCGTCTCAAGATCGACGACATCGTCCCCAACCCGGAGCAGCCCCGGGTCAACTTCGACGAGGAAGCCCTGGAAGAGCTGGCCGCTTCGGTGCGGGAGGTGGGGATCCTCCAGCCGGTGGTGGTGCGCCCCCACCCCGACGGCCGGTATGCCCTGGTGGCGGGGGAGAGACGATGGCGGGCGGCCCGTCGGGCGGGCCTGGCCGAGATACCTGCCGTCGTGCGAGGGGGTGATGACCAGTCCTCTCTCACCCATGCCCTCATCGAGAACCTGCAGCGCGAGGACCTGGGGCCCCTGGAGGAGGCGGCCGCCTTCTAGACCCTCCTGGAAGATCATGGAATGACGCATGAGCAGTTGGCCAAGGCAGTGGGAAAGAGCCGTCCCGCCATAAGCAACACCCTGCGCCTGCTGCAGCTCGCCCCCGCCATCCAGGGCCTGGTGGAGCGACGGGAGCTATCGGCGGGACACGCCCGGGCCCTGCTGGGCATCGAGGACGTCGCCTACGCCCAGCACGTGGCATCGCGGGCCGTGGCAGAGGGGTGGAGCGTGCGTCAGGTGGAGGAGGCGGCGCGCGCCCGGGCGGGCCAGCAGCCGGATAGGCCCGGCCGGGTGCGGGAGGTACGCCCCGTCGAGATCGTCGAGCTGGAGCAGCGCCTTCGGGACAGGTTGGGGTCCAAGGTCGATATCCGCTACCGCAATCAGAAGGGAAAGGTGGAGATCTCCTTCGGCTCGCTGGAGGACCTGGAGCGGATATACCGGCAGTTCTTCTCCGGGTGATCTCAGCGGGCAGGGCGGGCCAGGAAGTCCTCGATCCCGTCCACCGTGGCCAGGGCCGTCTTCTCCGATGTGGAGGAGGAGTGAACCACGATGGCGGGTGCCCTGGTCTCCTTCAACATCGGTGTGGCCCGTCCCTCGACGGCGGATCCCAAGCGATCGGCCACGGCCGTCGCCAGGAGGTGGCCGACCTCGCTGCGTCCGTGCCCGGAGGAGAAGAAGTAGACCGCATCCGCTCCTTCCTCGGACAGGCCGAAGGACACCACCAGCTCGGCTCCCATCCGGTTGGCCCTCTGGGCCCGGACCCGCTCCGGGAGGACCACATCGTGGCTGCGTGACACGAGTGGGACCCCGCCCCGTTCCTGCAGCGCCAGGGCAGCGGCGTTGGCTGTGGTCCAGGTGATGGCGGCCTCGTGCTCGTCCCTACAGGACGAATCGAGGTAGATGCGTGCTCCCACCATCGTGGCAGGGCGGGTTCGCAGCCATTCCAGCTCCCGGACCGCTTCCCGTCCGGCGCGGATGGCGGCCCGGGTGACGAGGCGGATCTCTGTGATGACCTCGGGACCTGCCTTTCCATCTTCTGCCAGGTAGCGGTTTCGCTGGAACTCGAGCACGGCCCGCTGGGTGTTGGATCCGAACACGCCGTCGACCTTGCCGGCATCGAACCCGAGGTTGTTGAGCCGGCTCTGCAACTCCGCCACATCGTCGCCCCGCAGCATGGGCCGGCGCAGGAAGAGGAGGCGATCACCCAAGCGGTATCCCGCCTCGTACAACGCCCGCCAGGTGTCCGGCCCGACGATTCCGTCGGTGCCCAGCCCACGGCTGCGCTGGAACTCGAGGACAGCCCGGCGTGTGCCGTCGCCGAACTCGCCACGAGGATCGGGACGGGTATCCATCCCCAGGCCGAGGAGGCGGTCCTGGATGTCGCGGATGGATTCCCCGCCATCGCCTAGCCGATAGAGTCGCACGGCCCCATGCTAAGGGTGGAGCGCGGGCCAGGCGCGCTTGCCCGGTCCGTCGCACGGGGCGGTACTACGTATTACGCAGTACGTATTGCGTCGCACCGCCGGGCGGCTCGCGCCCTTCGGCCTCCGGGCTCTCTTCTAGAGGTACTCCTCCAGCTCCTGGAGGATGGCTCCCTTGGGACGGGCACCCACGATCCGCTTCTTCTCCACGCCGTCCTGGAAGAGGATCATGGTGGGGATGCTCATCACATCGTGCCGGGCGGGCGCTTGCGGGTTCTCGTCGATGTTGAGCTTGGCGAGGGTGATCGAGTCGTGCTCTCCGGCGATCTCCTCGAGCACGGGGGCGACCATGTGGCACGGTCCGCACCATTCCGCCCAGAAGTCGACCAGAACGGGCTGTCCGGAGCCGATCACCTGATCGAAGTCTGCATCTGATATGACCTGGGGCTTACCCATGGCTGTCCTCCTTGGTGTAGGGAAATCCAGTTGCCCGGCTACTCGTTCTCGGCCAGCCAGCGCTCGGCATCGATGGCCGCCCGGGAGCCGGTCCCGGCCGCGGTGACGGCCTGGCGGTAGTACGAGTCGGCCACATCGCCGGCTGCGAACACCCCCTCGGTAGAGGTGCGGGTGGATGTGCCGTCGGCCAGGACCACGTAGCCGGCCGGGTCGAGCTCGAGCTGACCGTCGAAAAGGGAGGTATTGGGAGCGTGGCCGATGGCCACGAACACGCCGTCGGTGGGGAACTGCCGTGATTCTCCGGTGACGGTGTCCTCCAGGGTGACACCGGTCACTCCGTCCTCCCCGTGGATCTCGGTGACGACGGTGTTCCACATCACGTCGATCTTGGGATTGTCCAGGGCCCGCTTCGCCATGATGCGCGAAGCGCGGAACTCGTCGCGACGGTGCACGATCGTGACCTTGGAGGCGAACTTCGTGAGGAACGTGGACTCTTCCATGGCCGTGTCGCCGCCCCCCACCACGATCAGTTCCTTGTCCCGGAAGAAGAAGCCGTCGCAGGTGGCGCAAGCAGACACACCGCGTCCGGTGAGGCGCTGCTCCCCCGGAATGTCCAGCCACTTGGCGTTGGCACCGGTGGCGATGATCAGGGCTTCGGCCCGGTGCTCGTCGGCTCCCACCCATACACCGAACGGCCGGGAGGAGAGATCCACCCGGTCCACGTCCACCGTCTGGAGCCGGGCTCCGAACCGCTCCGCCTGCTTGCGGAACTTGTCCATCATCTCCGGTCCCATGATGCCATCGGGGAACCCGGGATAGTTCTCCACGTCCGTGGTGATCATGAGCTGGCCACCCGCCGAGAACCCCTCGAAGACGAGGGGCTGCAAGTCGGCCCGAGCCGCATAGAGGGCGGCGGTGAGTCCGGCCGGGCCGCTCCCGATGATGATCACCTTCTCCGGTGAGCTCACTAGTTCAATCCTTGTTTCGCTTACCCCACATGAACGCACCGGCCACCAGGAATAGTCCCGCCAACACCGCGAATGCCCCCCATTCACCCAGCGGAATCTCGAGGGCCCCGTAGACGGTGAGGAAGAAGTAGACGAGCGCCATGAAAGCGAAGGCGGCTGCGATCATGCCGAGGGTGGTGAGCCGGATCGCCTTGGCAGCTCGATCCACCGTCAGCGCCCGGGCGCGCCCGGCGATGTCCTCCAGGAAAGAGGCCAGTCTGGCTGGGAAATCCTCCATCGGATCGGAGGTTAGCGGCTGTCAGGGAGCTTGCTCGTCGACGAGCAGGACCTCACACGCCGGTCGGCTGTAGACCACCACGGTCGGCGCCTCCTCCGGGTCGCCGAAGGCCGCCAGCCAGACCGGTTCATCTCCCACGGTGGCCTCTTCGGTGGCCAGGACCGGAGGATCCACCCCCTCGGGAGCCTCGCAGTCGAATCCCTCGGTCGGCGTAGCCTCGTCCGCCATCACCCTCTCCCGGAAGACCGCCGCCGCCTCCTCCAGGCGGCTGGGCCCCGCCCCCATGACCTCGTCCTGGGACTCCTCGGCGGCCGTAGTCGCATCCGCCCCTGCCTGTGTGTCGGCGGGAGCCTCGGTGGCTCCGGTGTCTTCGAAGGTGTCGGCCTGGGGGGCCAGCTCGGCGGCGTCGTCCCCGGTGGCCCGGTCCGCCTCTCCGTCGGCGGCGGCCGCCGTCGTGTCGGCCGCCATCATGGCGCTGTCCCCTCCCCGCCCTCCCAGCAGCACGGCGCCCACCCCCACCAACACCACCAGGACGGCGGCGGCCGGGACCAGGCGATACCACCAGGGCGCCGAGCGCCGGGCCGGCCGGGGGGAGCGCTCCTCCAGCGCCTTCCACAGGTGGGCGTGGAGGTCGGCCCGCTCCTGGTCCGTCATGTGGGGCGGCTCCTTGGCTGCCACCGCTTCCAGCACCGTCACATGGGAGTGATAGAGGCGGG
>JBKHJQ010000154.1:0-6329 GCA_046538055.1 Actinomycetota bacterium | reverse complement strand
GGGCAAGTCGTTCCGCAACGAGATCACCCCCGGCCAGTTCGTGTTCCGTACCCGGGAGTTCGAGCAGATGGAGATGGAGTTCTTCTGCCGCCCGGAGGAGGCCGCCACCTGGTTCTCCTACTGGCAGGAGCAGCGTTTCACCTGGTACACCGATCTGGGGATGGACGAGAGCCATCTCCGGGTGCGCCCCCATGGCGACGAGGAGCTCTCCCACTACTCGGCGGGGACGGTCGACATCGAATACGCCTTTCCCTGGGGCTGGGACGAGCTGGAGGGAGTCGCCAACCGCACCGACTTCGACCTGCGCCAGCACTCGGAGCTCTCCGGGGAAGATCTCCGCTACTACGACCCGGAGACGGGCGAACGCTTCTTCCCCTATGTGATCGAACCGGCCGCCGGTGCCACCCGGGCCATGTTCGCGTTCCTGATGGACGCCTATCACACCGAGGAGGTGGAGGGCGAGGAGCGGGTGGTTCTCCGCCTCGATTCCCGCCTCGCCCCCTATCAGGCGGCGGTGCTTCCCCTGTCCAAGAAGCCGGAGCTGGTGGAGCCGGCCGCCAAGGTGGCCGACTCGCTGCGGGGGGAGTTCATGGTGGAGTTCGACGAGACGCAATCGATCGGGCGCCGGTATCGGCGCCAGGACGAGATCGGCACCCCGCTCTGCGTGACCTACGACTTCGACTCCCTCGACGACCATGCCGCCACCATCCGCTACCGCGACTCCATGACCCAGGACCGGGTCTCCATCGACCGCCTGCCGGAGGCGCTGCGATCAGCCCTCTCGGCCTGACGCCGGCTTTATCCCCCGGGGGACATCCTCATCAGACAGGTTCCGGAAGGAGAGACGCATGAAACGCTTGGCGCTCATCTCGGGCGGCGTGGTGCTGGCGGCGGTCCTGGGAGTGGCCGCCTACATCTGGTTCTCGGGAGGGTCGGGGGAGCCCAGCACGGAGCTGACCACGCCCGCCCTGTCCGACACGACTGCGCCGGAGACGACCACCACCGGCGGGACCGCCGGGTCCACCCCTGACACATCCGCCGACCCCACCACCATCTCTACGTCCACCACCTCACCCGAGGCAGGAGGGGCGTTCGTGATCGATCCCGACCAGAGTGAAGCCCGCTTCGAGCTGGAGGAGGAGCTGAGGGGCAGCCCCAACGAGGTGGTGGGGACCACCCGGGAGGTGGCCGGACAGGTCCGGTTCGATCCCTCCGACCTGTCGTCGGTGGAGCTGTCCGAGGTCGTGGTCAACGCCCGCACCTTCCAGACCGGCTCCTCCAGCCGGGACCGGGCCATCCGCAGCGGGGTGATCCTGGATTCCGGCTCCGATGAGCACGAGCTGATCACCTTCAACCCGGACTCGATCGAGGGGCTGCCCGAACAGGCCGATCGCGGAGACACGGTGAGCGCCACAGTCACCGGGGAGCTGACCATCAAGGGAACCACCCAGACCGAGACCTTCGACCTGGAGGTGACCTGGGTGGACGAGACCACCCTGGAGGGGACGGCTTCGGCCACGGTCGACCGCACCGATTACGGGATCGGCATCCCCGACGTCCCCACCGTGGCGAGCGTGGACGAGGAGGTGCGGCTCGTCCTCGAGTTCGTGGCCGCGGCTTCCTGAGGAAGGCCACGTGAGGCCGGGCGCTCCGTAAGATCGGGGGCGATGGCCTACTCCCGCGACGATATCGACAGGGTGCGCCAGGCGACCGACCTGGTGGAGCTGGTGGGCGCGGTAACGAAGGTCAAGCGCTCCGGCCGCTCCTACATGGCCATCTGCCCGTTTCACCAGGAGAAGTCACCGTCCCTGTCACTGGATCCCGCCCGGGGCCTGTATCACTGCTTCGGGTGCCAGAAGGGCGGGGACGTGTTCACCTTCCTGGAGGAGACCCAGGGGCTGGATTTCAACGAGGCGGTGGAGGAGCTGGCCCGCCGGGCGGGTATCCACCTGGAGACGGACCCCTCCGCCGATCGACGCCGGGGCCGGCGTGAGGCTCTCCATGAGGCGGTGCGGCGGGCGATCGAGTTCTATCACCGCCGTCTCAAGACGGGTGACGACGCCGGCCCTGCCCGCGCCTACCTGCGGAGCCGTGGCTACAACGGGGACGTGGTCAACGAGTACCGGCTGGGATACGCCCCCGAGGGATGGGATGGGCTGGTTCGGGAGCTGCGGGCGGGGGGAGTCCCCGAGCGGGTCATGATCGACGCCGGTCTGGCTCGGCGGGGGAGAGGCGGCCGCCTCTACGACTACTTCCGGGGCCGGGTCATGTTCCCCATCCACGACCTGAGGGGCGATCCGGTCGGCTTCGGAGGGCGCATCCTCTCAGGGGAGGGAGCCAAGTACCTCAACTCGCCCGATTCGGCCATCTACAACAAGTCGCGCCTCCTGTACGGCCTGGACCGGGCCCGCTCCGCCATATCCCGCTCCGGCCGCTCGGTGGTGGTGGAGGGCTACACCGACGTGATCGCCCTCCACCGGGCGGGGGTCCCCGAGGCCGTGGCCACCTGTGGCACGGCTCTCACCGACGACCATTTCGACCTTCTGCGCCGGTTCGGTGAGCAGGTGGTCCTGGCCTTCGACGCCGATGACGCGGGGGCGGAGGCGGCCCGGAGAACCTCGGAGCTGGAGGCCCCGGTCCGCCTCGATCTGGACATGCGGGTGGCGGTTATGCCGGACGGGGGAGATCCGGCCGACATCGTCCAGCAGGGACGGGTAGAGGAGGTGCTGGCGGCCGTGAAGGCGGCTCGGCCCCTCTTCCAGTTTCGTCTGGAGCGGGAGGTGGCCGGCCTTGACCTGAGCGAGCCGGAGGGCCGGGCCCGGGCCCTTCACTCCGCCGCCGCCCAGCTCGCCCGGGTGGCAGATCCGATCGCCCGCCGGGAGTACCAGCGCTTCGTCTCGCGATTGGTGGGCGTGGACCTCGAAGACGTGGAGCAGGCGGTGAGTCACCGGCTCCGTCCCGGCTCCTCCGCCCCACGTCGGGAAAGGCGCCCCAGCCCCCGTCGTCGCCTGGAGTCGGAGCTCCTGCGGGTGATGCTGGCCAACCCGGAAGGCGCAAATGAGATCACCCCGGAGATATTCAGCGAGCCCGACCTGCGGGAGGCCGCCCGGGTGGTGGCCGATGCCCGCCCGGCCGATGGGGGAGAGGTGGATGTCACCCACCTGGAGATATCCCAGGATCAACGTAAGCTGGTCATGGCGCACGCCGTCCAGGGACTGCCCGATTCGTTCCCCGATCTCGTGGCGAAGGCCCGCAGCATGCGCCTCGATGCCGAGATCGACCGCCTGGAGGCGGTCGTGGCGGCCACCGATCCCGCCGAGGAGGGGTATTCCCAGGCCTTCAACCGGTTGATAGCGTTGCAGAGGGAGAAACGACAGACATGACGGAGGTAGTCGACCAGGTCATCGCCGCCCTGATGAAGAGGGGCCGCCAGCGCGGCTTCCTCACCATGGCCGAGGTTCAACAGGAGCTGGAGGACGCCGAGGCTCCCGGGGAGGCGTTCGAGTCGGTGCTGGAGACCCTCCGGTCCCGGGGACTCAAGCTCACCGAGGAGGGCCCGGAGGCGGAGATGGACCTGGAGCAGGTCACCGAGATCGCCATCTCCGATCCGGTGAGGATGTACCTCAACGAGATAGGCCGCTACCGCCTCCTCACCGCCCAGCAGGAGGTGGAGCTGTCCATGGCCCTGGAGGCGGGACGGCGGGCCCAGGAGCGGCTGGCGAACGAGGAGCTGTCGGAGGAGGACGTCGCCGTCCTGCGGCACAACGTGAAGGAGGGCGAACAGGCACACCGTCGGCTGGTGGAGGCGAACCTGCGCCTGGTGGTGTCCATTGCACGTCGCTACGTCGGTCGGGGGCTGGCGATGCTGGACCTCATCCAGGAGGGGAACATGGGCCTGATGCGGGCCGTGGAGCGCTTCGACTACCGCAAGGGATTCAAGTTCTCGACCTACGCCACCTGGTGGATCCGCCAGGCCATCTCCCGGGCCATCGCCGACCAGGGGCGCACCATCCGCATGCCCATCCACGTCCTGGACGTGGTCAACAAGCTACGGCGGGCCCGCCGGGACATGGCCCAGGACCTGGGTCGGGATCCCACCGTCCAGGAGCTGGCCGACGACATGGACCTCCCGGCCGATCGGGTGGAGGAGCTGATCCGCTTCGCCCAGGACACCATCTCCCTGGAGATGCCGGTGGGTGAGGATGCCACCGGGACGCTGGGTGACCTGGTGGAGGACCCCGACGGGGAGCGCCCCGTGGACGCCGCCACCTTCGCCAACCTGCAAGACCAGCTCGCCCTGGCGTTGGAGGGCCTGAGCGAGCGGGAGCGGGAGGTGCTGATCATGCGCTTCGGTCTGGCGGACGGCAAGATGCGCACCCTGGAGGAGGTGGGGGCAGCCTTCAACGTGACCCGGGAGCGGGTCCGCCAGCTGGAGATGAAGGCCCTGGCCAAGCTGCGACACCCGGACAAGTCCCAGCGCCTGGCCGGGTTCCTGGAGGAAGGCTGACGCCCCCAATCCCGTTTTCGCGCATCGAAAGCGGGGAAGTCGGGGGTTACACGGTGAGCTGCTTGTCTGCCTCCAGAAGGCGGGCGGCCAGCCCGGTGGCCAGCTTGCGGGCCAGGGCGGGTACCTCGTCCAGGAGGTGGTTGAACTCCCGGGCGTGCATCACCAGCACCGAGGAGTCCCGGGTGGTGGTAACGGTGGCCGAGGACTTCTCCCTCAGAAGCAGGGCCATCTCCCCCCAGAAGTCCCCCGGTCCCAGTTCGGCCAGCTTGCGGTTGTTGCGTCGAACCTCGGCGGTGCCATCCACGATGATCCCGAACTGGTGGGCAAGAGCCCCCTCCTCGGTGAGGGTGGTCCCCGACTCCGCCTCCACACGGTCGAGGTGCCGGGCCACTTCCCCCAGGTCCTTCTTGCTGAACCCGGAGAAGAGAGGGACCTTCGACAGGTAGTCGATCTTGTCGGCCTTCCTCATCCGCGAGTCTCCTTGAGCGCCTGGCCGGACTGTACCCGCTGCGTGGGCCGGATGCCCCGGATTGATTGCATCGGGTTCGGGGTGCGGCATACTTCCGCAATGCGAGCCAACACCCTCGGTTATCGGGTCCCTCTCTTCCCCCGAGATGTGTTCGCCCGGCGGAGGGAGAAGGTGGCTGAAGCCGTCCGGGAGGCGGGCCTGGACGTGCTGTTGGTCACCGTCCCCGAGAACATCTACTACCTCATAGGGCTCGATCATTTCGGGTACTTCGCCTTCCACATGGTGGTCATCCCCGCTCGCGGCGACCCCGTGCTGGTGGCCCGCAGGATGGAGCACGTCACCATCGGACGGGACGTCCCCGACCTCCGGTTCGTGGGATACGGCGACAACGACGACTTGCCCCGCCACTGCGTCGACGTCGTCGAATCGGCAGCCCCCGATCCCGGGAGGATCGGGATGGAGGAGACCAGCCTCTACCTCATCCCCACCGTGGCCCTGGCCATCCGGGACCACTTCCCGCGAGCGGCGGTGCTGGACGCCACCGACATCGTCACCTCCCATCGGCTGGTCCAGTCGGGGGAGGAACTGGAGGTGACCCGTCAGGCGGCGGTGGTGAGCGACGCCATGATGGAGGCTGCCATCGCCACCGCCCGGTCTGGTGTCACCGAGCGGGACGTGGCGGCCGCCGCGGTGGCCGCCATGATGGAAGCGGGCGGGGAGCCACCTGCCTTCTGGCCGTTCGTGCGCTGCGCCAGCCGCCTCAACGAGGACCACACCACCTGGACGGACTACCCCCTTCGCTCCGGCGACGCCCTCTTCGTGGAGCTGTCGGGATGCATCGGCCGCTACCACGCCCCCATGGGCCGGATCGTCTTCGTCGATACGGTCCCGGAGGGATGCGGGGAGGTGTCCGAGGTGTGCCGGGCCGCCTTCGAGGCGGCGAGGGAGGCGGCCCGCCCAGGAGTGGAGGCGGGGTCGGTGTACGAGGCGTGGCAGGCTGTGGTGGACGATGCCGGCCTGTCGCACTACCGGCGCCACCACTGCGGCTACGCCACCGGCATCGGATTCCCTCCATCGTGGAGCGGCAACGGAGTTCCCCGGGCTCTGCGTCCCGGCAACCGGGCCACCCTCGAGGAGGGCATGGTTTTCCACCTCATGTCATGGCTGATGGGGACGGGCTCCGGCGACTACTTCGTGTCCGACCCGGTGGCCATCACCCGGGAGGGAGGACGCCGTCTCACCAAGACCTCCCAGGAGCTGGTGGTCGTGTGACCTAGCCGTTTCCGGCCTGGCATGATGGTCTGATGCGATTCCGAACAGGACTCATTGTCGGTGGAACGATCGGGTATGTGC
>JBKHJQ010000001.1:0-24055 GCA_046538055.1 Actinomycetota bacterium | reverse complement strand
ATGCTCTCCCGGTGGGCCGGCGGCGGCTCGCCCTACGATGACTCCATCGCCGATCACGAACCAGCCCTGGCCCCCGGGAAGCTGCCCAACCGGCTGCTGGCGCGTTTGCTTTCCGGCATTCCCGCGCCGGGACCCGACGTCTTGTTGGGTCCGGCCGTCGGAGAGGACGCCTGCGTCATCGACGTTCCCGCCGGCGCCCTGGTTGCGGCCACCGACCCGATCACACTCACCACCCGAGATGTGGGCCGGAGCGCCGTGATCATCAACGCCAACGACGTGGCCGTTTCCGGCGTCCGGCCCCGCTGGTTTCTGGCAGTGGTCCTCCTGCCCCCCGGCGCCACCGCCGGCGAGGCGCAAGGCATCTTCTCCACGCTGAGAGACGGCCTGGAGGAAGTGGGCGCCTCCCTGGTGGGCGGTCACACCGAGGTGACGGAGGCCGTCACCCAGCCCGTGGTGGTGGGCCAGATGATGGGAACGGGAGAGGGGTTCCTCTCCACTTCCGGCGCCGGCCCGGGAGATGTCCTGGTCCAGGTCGGGCCCACCCCGGTAGAGGGAGCCGCCGTGCTCGCCGCCGAGGCCGCCGCACTGCTGCAGGGACTGCCGAGCGGAATGCTGGAAGCGGCTTCCCGGGGGCTGGAGGACCCGGGTATCTCGGTGGTGGAGCCGGCGCTGGAGGCGGCCCGCCTGGGAGCAACTGCCATGCACGATCCCACCGAGGGCGGGCTGGCTTCGGGGCTGCATGAGATGGCGGTGGCGGCCTCCGTCGCCGTCACCGTGGACATGGAGGCCGTGTTGTGGTTCCCGCCGGGAGTAGCGGTCTGCCAGGAGCTGGGGGCCGATCCCTGGGGGACGCTGGGTTCCGGCACCCTGCTGGCAGCCTTCCCTCCCGACAGATGGGAGCAGGCGGTGCATGAGCTGCGATCGGGAGGGTATCGGGCGGCCCGGATCGGCACCGTGGAGGAGGGGGCGGGCGTCCGGGATCGGGCCGGCGGTTTCGTCCCGTGGCCGACGAGGGACGAGGTGGCACGTGTCCTCTCCGGGCCAACGTGATGGGCCCGGAGCCGATATCGGGAGCATGGAGGTCCCGGCCGCGGGGTCGGATCGTGGACTTCCGGCCCTAACGGGGGGAGCGGTGCCTCCGTAGCCTCGCCCTCACGAGCGCCCCGGACCCTGAGACGAGAGGAGGCGTCATGGCTCAGGTGAGTAGCGACAGCGTGATTCGTGCCAGCCGGGCCGCATCGACTCCCACGCGGGCACCACGAACCCACCCGGACGGAAGGCATTGCCCCAGCTGTGGGACTCCGCTCAGCCGCTACAACCCGGGGCCGTTCTGCTACGGGCACCGCCCCATGCAGGCGCCCCGCGTGCGGGGACGGGCCGGACGACCGCCGGATGGCGGGGACGCCGATGACGCCCGGGAGGGGAATCGCCGGTAGGCGGTTCATCCCCTCGAACCCGACCAGGTGGCCGCGCCGGGCGCAGCCGTTCGCTTTCACTCGCCGGCAGCGGCCAGTCTGACCCGGCGGGGACCCACAACGGCCACCAGGTCCTCCCGGGCCTGGTCGGCCTCGTCCCTCCCGGCCAGTGAGGCGACCGGGGCCCAGTCCCAGTTGGGTGCACGGAGGTAGAGGACGAAAGGGCCCTCAGCAGTTCCCCCGGTGGGGGAGAGGAGCGGCTCGGGGGGCCCAGCCAGGTTCCTGGCGGCCCGGGCGGCGATGCGTTCCCACTGGGGAGAACCCGCCTCGATGACATAGGAGTCACTCCAGGCGTCGTCAGGCGGAATCACCTCCACCCCCACGGTGCGGCATCCTGTTCGGGGGTCGGCATGGCCGGCGGCGAGGACGGCATCGTCCGCGGTCTTGTAGATGGAAGCGGCTGGACCCTCGTCGCACAGGGCGTATCGGATGGCTGTCATCGTCATATCTTCGGTGCAGCTCGCAGAAAAGACATGATTTGACGGGGGTGGTCCGGCCGAGGGGCTATTATCTCAATAGTGATTGAGGGAAAACCCCCGGTGTGGGAGCGAGCGGCGCTGCATCGGGCCCTGGCGGACGAGCATCGCGTGCGGCTGGTGGATAGTCTCATCCACTGGGACCGGACCCCCGGCGAGCTGTGTGAGATCACAGGACTCTCCAGCAACCTCCTCGCCTTCCACCTGGGAATCCTGGAGGAGGCGGGGATCGTGGATCGGCGCCGCTCCGAAGGCGATGCTCGCCGCCGCTACGTGCGCCTCCGGCCCGAGAAGCTGGCTCGGGTCCAGGCGGGTGTGGAGGCGTCACCTCTTCCGTCGACGGTGGTGTTCCTCTGCAGCCACAATTCTGCTCGCTCCCAGTTCGCAGAGGCCCTCTGGGAGGCAGGAGGAGGCACCGCCTGGAGTGCCGGAACCAGTCCCGCCCGGCGGGTGCATCCAGGAGCGCTGGCCCCGGCCCGCGTCTATGGGGTGGATCTATCGGACAGGCGGCCCAAGGGCTACGAAGCCGTGCCGGAAGCGGCCGATCTGGTCGTGACCGTGTGCGATCGGGCGCTGGAGTCGGGGGTCCCGTTGCGGGGGGCGAGGATGCACTGGTCGATTCCCGACCCGGTCGATGGGGGACCGGAGGCGTTCAGGTCGGCCTTCGCGGACATCGCCTCCCGGGTGGACCGCCTGCGGAGCCGGGCGGCATGAATCGACGCAGGCTGGTGGCCGAGTTGGTGGGAACGGCCTTCCTGCTCATCGCCATCGTCGGTTCCGGAATCGCCACATCGGCGGGCGGAGCGGGCTCGGCTCAGCTGTTCCAGCATGCCGTCGTGGTGGGTGTCGCCCTCGCCGCGCTCATCGTCGCGCTGGGACCGGTGTCGGGTGGGCACTTCAACCCGGCCGTCACGATCGTGGATGCAGCCTTCGGAGGGATCGGTAGGCGCCAGGCCGTCGGCTACGTGATCGTTCAGTTGATAGGGGCCGTGTTGGGTGTGGCGGTCGCCAACCGAATCTTCGGTGAGCCTGTTCTCGAGCTGGCCGGCACGCAACGTGTCGGTGTCGAGATGGCGGCCAGTGAGGTCGTGGCGACGTTGGGACTCCTGTTGGTCATCTTCGGTACCGCTCGCTCCGCCCGCCCCCAGGCGGTGCCGGCGGCGGTGGGTGCCTACATCACCGCCGCCATCTTCTTCACGTCCTCGGCCGCTTTCGCCAACCCGGCGGTCACGGTGGGTCGCGTGTTCACCGACACCTGGACCGGGATCGCCCCGGCGGGTGTACCCGGGTTCCTGGCGGGTCAGGCGGTGGGCACGGCGCTGGCAGTTGCCCTGGTGGCCTTCCTGTTCCACCCGTCCCGGGCGCAAGCCCAGGAGATCGTTGTCCCGCACGAGGGGAATCGACGAGAGGAGTCCGACCATGCCGGATGATGAGATGCTGCACGAACGCGAGTTCCTGCACCATGCCGCCGAAAGGCTGCGGGGTCATTTCGCCGGCACGTTCGGTCCGGAGACCATTGAGAGGATCCTCTCCGATTCACTGGCCCGGCTGTCCGGAGGGGCGAGGATCGCCACGTTCGTTCCTCTTCTGGCCGAGCGATTCGCCAAGGAGCGGCTCATGGCCGCCATCCAGACCGAAAGGCCCGACATGACCACTAGACCCACTGTCCTGTTCCTCTGCGTCCACAATGCCGGTCGCTCCCAGATGGCGGCCGGATGGCTGCAGCACCTGGCGGGTGACCAGGTGACGGTCCTCTCCGGAGGGTCCGCCCCTGCCGAGTCGGTGAACCCGGCGGCGGTGGAGGCCATGGGAGAGGTCGGAATCGACATCACCGACAGCTTCCCCAAGCCCTGGACGGATGAGACGCTCCAGGCGGCCGACGTCGTCGTGACAATGGGATGTGGGGACGCCTGCCCGGTGATCCCCGGAAAGCGATACCTGGACTGGCAGCTGGATGACCCGGCCGGCAAGGACGTCGAAGGGGTCCGTCCCATACGCGACGAGCTGGAGGTCAGGGTTCGCCGGCTCCTCACCGACATGGGCGTGGAGCCGATCCGATCATCCGACCCCTGAAGGCAAATGATCAGGCGAGCCGGGAGCGGAACTGCGGTGGAGCATGGAGATCCCCCCGTGATACCCAACAGCCACGCCCCGCCAGGAAGAGCCCTTCGATCGCGTCGAAGGTGAAGGTCCCAGAAAGCAGTGGGCCGATCAGGGAGGTGGCGGGATCACCACGCGCCGGAGCGGGTCACCCCCGTCGACCAGGAGCATGCCGCCGGGTACGAGCGCACGGCTGAGCTTCCCCAAGGCCCTGGCGCCCGCCCGGGGGTGGCGGCCGTCGAAGGCCCCCACCCGGATCGCGAACGCCAGATCATACCGGTCTTCCCCTTCTTCCAACTCCAGATCTTCGGCTGCGGCGTGCCGGAGGGTCAGCCGTCCCGATGTGATCAGATCGCCGGCGCGGGATTCGAGCTGTGCGATCGCCCGGGACGATCGGTCCACTGCCAGAACGTGCCCGGCGGGACCCACCCGTGATGCCACCTCGCGGGCGGCTACTCCCGGACCGCACCCGATCTCGATCACCCGCATTCCGGGCGCGAGGGGGAGGGCGTCGACCACAGAGCGAAGGCGGGGGGACAATGCCACCTCCAGAGACTACATACCGGGCGGGGAGGGCTCCCGCGCCTCCCGCGGGATCTGACAGAGGCGAACCGGCCATCGCCCCCCGGAGCCGGTGAGCTTCGGCGGCGGCGGAACCACGCCACTGGGGTCCCGGGAGATGGGACTTCCTACCCTCCAGCTGCGCTCGGGCAAGCGTTAGGTTCACGCGGGGAGGTGATGCACATGTGGCACTGGAACGGAATGGGCGTGTGGGGGTGGACGATGATGGTGGCCTTCTGGCTGATCATCATCGCCCTGGCGATCTGGGGGATCCGTTCGACGACCGGGTCGGCCCGCTCCGAGCCGGCCCGGGCTCTGCAAGTCCTGGACGAGCGATTCGCCCGGGGAGAGATCGACCAGGAGGAGTATCTGGAGCGTCGCCGGGTCCTGGAGAGCCACCATTGAACCAGCAGCTTCCCATTGGAGTTACGGCGACCAAGTTGCCGGTGCGTGTCTTGTCCGGAAGTGCTGCTTCAGCTCAAGAGCTGATCTGACGGGCGCGGGGTGAGACCGGGGGGATCTGACGAGCCCGGACCGGCCGCTGGGGGAGGACCACACGGAAGCAGGCTCCGCCCAACAGCTCGGATTGGACGTAGGAGGCGGACCCTCCGTGGGCCCGGGCGATGATGCCCACCAGAGGCAGGCCGATGCCCGAACCGGGGATGGCGCCATCCAGGCGATGGACCCCCCGCTCGAACCGCTTCCAGATCAGTTCCCGATACCGCTCCGGGACGCCGGGGCCGTCGTCGTGGACCTCCAGCGTCAGGCCCTCCCCACCCGACCTTGCGGTCACCGTGCACAGCTGCCCGCCGTAGCGGCGGGCGTTGTCGAGGAGGTTCACCAGTAGCTGAGTGAGGCGGTCGGGATCCACCTCGGCACTCAGACCCTCTGGACAGTCGATCTCGAGGTGGGCGGGACGATCCACCATGCCGGCCACTGCTTCGTCCACTAGCCAACGTATGTCGGTGAAGACAGGTCTCAGAGCCATGCTCGCCGGACTCTCCCTGGCGGCGAGGACGAGGTCCGAGACCGTGCGCGACAGGTACCGGGCCTGGTCGCGGGAGGTCATGAGGAGCTCGTGTCGCTCCGCCTCGGGGAGCTCCATGCCGTCGCCGAGGATCTCCAGGCCCGCCACCACGGCGGTGAGGGGGGTGCGCAGCTCGTGCGAGATGGACGACACCAGCGTCTCCCGTTCCCGTTCCACCAGCGTCCGGTTCTCCCGGATGGAGTGGAGCTGGCGTATCACGACCAGACACACCACCACGAACGTGGCGAGAAGGAGAAACCGGAGGCTGGCGTCCAGCTCCTGGGCCATGACCACCCGGGCTCCCGTCACGACTGTGAGGGCCGCGGCGGCGGCGTATGGGGCGAGCAGCGCGGTCCACGGTGTGTCCCGCTGGGCGAATTCTCGGGGGGAGGGGCGCCGTTCCGCTATCAGGGCGCTGATCACCAGGCTTGCGGCCGCCACCAGATGGAGGGAGTAGAGAGGGTCGGCTTCCAGGAAGCCGGATCCGACCCCCGCCCGGAAGTAGAGGACGTCTCCCACAGCCTGGGCCACCAGAGCGCCGCCCACGGCCAGCAGGCGGGGGTCGAAGCGGTAGCTGTGCCTCTTCAGGACCACCAGCATCACCACCACGAACGAGGCCAGGTCGAGTATGGGATAGGCGCTGCCCACCACCAGGTCCCAGCGGGGTCCCGAGGAGAGTTCGCGGTACAGATCCTCGCCCACCACCACCCACATCAACGCCGCGATCGACACCGCACCGATCGAGCCGTCTAGGAGGAGGCGCCTGCGGGAGGAGGCCCGCTGCAGGGGAGGCAGACAGGCGATTCCGACGACGCCCACCCCGTAGGCTGCCAGGAACAGCAGGTCCATGGGGCCGAACGCCCCCACCCGGGGACTCAGCAGGGAGGTGACTGCCATCGACACCATCCCCACCGCCACCATCAGGAAGCTGACCGCGATGAGGCGCCAGGCGGTTCTCTCCTCCCGCGGTATGCGGCGGAGCTTGGAGAGGATCATCCAGCCGGCGGTCGTGTAGGCGGCGACGAGGCCGATCACGACCCCAACCTCGACCAGGAGCCGCCCGCCCCAGAGGATCTCGACGAGGAGCGCGGCGGCCAGCCAGGTGAGCAGGGAGATCACCCAGACTTGCGTCGGGCGGCTCACGGAAGCCAGCGCGTTCACATGGCTGTATCGGCCGAACAGCGTTTCCCCTGAATTGGAACAGCGGTGTGTTCAACGCCGGTGGCGTCCAACGGCGGACCCCCCCGGCGGTGCCAATAGTCCTCCCAGACACCGTATTTCGGCCCTAACCAGTCGGAGAGCGGCTCGGCAGACTGTCATTGCTAGCCATCCGAGACGAGGTATCTCATGACCCGCAAGTGGGTATATGCGTTTGAAGAGGTTTCCGATGCCCAGGAAGCCGTGGGCGGGGAGTGGGAGGACGTCCGGGCGCTCCTGGGTGGCAAGGGGGCGAACCTGGGGGACATGACCCGCATCGGGATTCCCGTCCCTCCCGGGTTCACCATCACGACCGAGGCATGTCTCGCCTACCTGGAGGCAGGCGAGACCTTCCCTGAGGGAATGATGGACGAAGTGGAGGCGGCACTGCGCAATGTGGAGGGAGCCACCGGCAAGGCCTTCGGCGATCCCTCCGATCCGTTGCTGGTCTCCTGTCGCTCCGGGGCCAAGTTCTCCATGCCGGGGATGATGGACACCGTCCTCAACATCGGCATGAACGACGACGTCGCCCAGGGCCTGGTCAAGTTCACCGACGACGAGCATTTCGTCTACGACGCCTACCGGCGGCTGGTCCAGATGTTCGGGTCGGTGGTGCTGGGAATCCGGGACGAGCCCTTCGAGCAGGTCCTGGAGGACTACCGGGAACGTCGCGGCGTCTCCAGCGACTCCGAGCTTGCCGCCGACGACTTCCGGGCGATAACCGACGAGTTCAAGGCGATCGTGGAGCGTTACGCCGGTCGTCCGTTCCCCGACGACCCCAACGAGCAGCTCCGGCTCGCCATCGAGGCGGTGTTCCGTTCCTGGAACGGGAAGCGAGCGATCGACTACCGCAACGCCGCCGGGATCCCCCACGACCTGGGCACGGCCGTGAACATCCAGACCATGGTCTTCGGGAACATGGGCGAGGACTCCGCCACGGGTGTGGCCATGTCTCGCAACGCCACCACCGGCGAGCCCACCATCGAAGGTGACTACCTCACCAATGCACAGGGGGAGGATGTGGTGGCCGGGATCCGCGTCACCAAGCCGATGGACCAGATGGCCACAGAGTTCCCCGAGGACTATGAGGCCTTCTGTGACATCGCCCGGCGCCTGGAGCAGCACTACCGGGAGATGCAGGACATGGAGTTCACCATCGAACGGGGGAAGCTGTGGCTGCTCCAGACCCGAGACGGGAAGCGCACCGCCCAGGCGGCGGTCCGCATCGCCGTGGACATGGTGGAAGAGGGGCTGATCACTCCGGAAGAGGCCATCATGCGGGTGAAGCCCGCCCAGATCGACTTCTTCCTGCATCCTTCCTTCGCCCCGGAGGCGATGGAGGAGGCCCGGTCCGAGGGGCGGTTCCTCGCCACCGGCCTCAACGTCTCACCCGGCGCGGCGGTGGGGGTGGTGGCCTTCGACGCCGATCTGGCGGAGCGATGGGCCAAGGAAGGTCGGGACGTGATCATGGTCCGGCCCGAGACCAAGCCCGACGACGTCCACGGGATGCTGGCCGCCCGGGGTATCCTCACCAGCCGGGGAGGTCGCACCAGCCATGCCGCCCTGGTGGCTCGCCAGTTCGGCAAGCCGGCGGTGGTGGGAGCCGAGGCCCTCAAGATCGACCTGCGCGAGAGGGTGCTGAGAGTGGCCGACCGGGTGGTGGCGGAAGGGGAGGTGATCTCCATCGACGGCACCAACGGGGACGTGCTCCTGGGTGAGGTGACCACTCGCACACCCGACCTGGAGAACGAATGGCTGAGAAAGCTCCTGGTCTGGGCCGACGAGGTCCGCGACATCGGGGTGTGGACCAATGCCGACAACCCCGACGATGCGGTCCTGGCCCGGACCTACGGGGCGGAGGGCATAGGGCTCACCCGAACCGAGCACATGTTCTTCGGGCCGGAGCGGCTCCCCATCGTGCAGAAGATGATCACCGCCACCATCCCGGCGGACCGATCGGACGCTCTCGACCGGCTGCTCCCGTTCCAGCGGGAGGATTTCGCCGGCCTGTTCCGGGCGATGGAGGGCCTCCCCGTAACGATACGGCTCATCGATCCGCCGCTCCATGAGTTCCTGCCCAGCTTCGAGGAGCTCACGACCGACCTGACGGACCTGAAGCTGAGGATCCAGTCGGCTTCCTCCCTCAAGGAGATCGATGAGCTCCTGGGCCGCATAGAGCAGCAGGAGCACATGCTGGGGCGGGTGGAGAGCCTACGGGAGGCAAATCCCATGCTGGGACTTCGGGGTGTGCGCCTGGGGATAGTGCTGCCGGGTCTCACCCGGATGCAGGTTCGGGCCATCTTCGAAGCGGCCTGCCAGGTCGCCCAGGAGGGGGTGGCGGTGCATCCCAAGGTCATGATCCCCCTCACCTCCCATGTCAACGAGCTGGCCCGCCAGCGACAGGACCTGGAGGAGGAGGCCAAGGCGGTCATGACCGAGCAGGGGGTGGAGATCGACTACGAGTTCGGCACGATGATCGAGGTGCCGCGGGCTGCGCTGACCGCGGACGAGATCGCCCAGCACGCCGAGTTCGTGTCCTTCGGCACCAACGACCTGACCCAGATGACCTTCGGGATCAGCCGGGATGACGCCGAGAAGGCGTTCCTCGTCCAGTACCTGGAGGAGGGCATCCTGGAGCAGAACCCGTTCGCCACCATCGACGTCGAGGGCGTGGGCGAACTGATGAGGATCGCGGTGGAGAAGGGCCGGGCCCACAGACCGGACCTGAACGCCGGCATCTGCGGCGAGCACGGGGGAGATCCCCAGTCCATCGCCCTGTGCCGCCGTCTCGACCTCGACTACGTCAGTTGCTCCCCGCCCCGGGTGCCGGTGGCTCGCCTGGCTGCCGCCCAGGCGGCGATCCGGGAGCCGCGCTGAGCACCCCGGGCCGCCCCTGACCCGGTTCTCCCGCATCGAATGCGGGCTATAGCCCGCATTCGGAGCGCGAAAACGGCGTAGGGGGCGCTTGCCGGGGGGTCTACCCTCGGAACACCATGAGCCGTGTCGACGTCACGGGGAGGGGAGCATCTCACGTCCCATAGAGCACTACGGACTCATCGGCGACACCGAGACGGCTGCCCTGGTAGGCGCCGACGGCTCCATCGATTGGCTGTGCCTGCCCCGGTTCGACTCCGGGGCGTGCTTCGCGGCTCTCCTGGGCGGGCCCGAGCACGGGCGGTGGCGCATCGCTCCCGCCGATGCCGGGGCCGCGACCCGGCGACGGTACCGGGGTGACACCCTGGTGCTGGAGACCGAGTTCCGGACCGGCACCGGTGCGGCCCGGCTGATCGACTTCATGTCTCCCCGGCCCGACACACAGAGCGGGGAGATCGACCTCGTCCGCATCGTGGAGGGGATCTCGGGCCAGGTCGAGATGGAGATGGAGCTGGCGATCCGCTTCGACTACGGGTCCGTGGTCCCCTGGGTCACCCGGAGGGAGGGACGGCTGCAGGCGGTGGCCGGTCCCGACGCCCTGACCCTGGACACGCCCGTGGAGACGCGGGGCGAGGATCTCAGGACCGTGGCCGAGTTCACGGTCCGGGAGGGACAACAGGTCCCCTTCGTGCTGGCCTGGCATCCCTCCCACCTGCCGGCGCCCGACCCCATCGACGCACGCGCCACCCTGTCCCACACCCAGGACTGGTGGGAGACATGGATCAGCCGCTGCCGGTTCCAGGGCGAGCACCGGGAGGCGGTGTTCCGCTCGCTCATCACACTCAAGGCCCTCACTTATCGCCCCACCGGTGGCATCCTGGCGGCCCCCACCACCTCCCTCCCCGAGGAGCTGGGCGGGGTGCGGAACTGGGACTACCGCTACGTGTGGTCGAGCCCCGTCCGGATCGGCAACGCCGCCTCCGTCCAGACACAGATGGATGTGTACGGGGAGGTGATCGATGCCCTGTGGCTGGCCCGCAGCCACGGTCTGGAGCCGGAGCAGGGGGCGTGGGAGCTGCAGCGCAGCCTCCTGGAGTACCTGGAAGGGAACTGGCAGGCGCCCGACCACGGTTTGTGGGAGATGCGGGGTCCCCGGCGGGCCTTCACCCACTCCCGGGTCATGTCCTGGGTGGCATTCGACCGTGCGGTGCGAACGGTGGAGCGGTCCCGGCTGGAGGGGCCGGTGGAGCGATGGCGGGAGATCCGCCGTGAGATCCGCGCCGACGTGCTGGCCCACGGCTACGACTCGAATCGCAACACCTTCGTGCAGACCTACGGAGCCGAGGAGGTCGATGCCGCTCTGCTCCTGATCCCCCAGGTGGGCTTCCTTCCCCCCACCGACCCCCGGGTCAGGGGAACCATCGACGCCGTGATCGAGGATCTCGGGGTGGACGACATCCTGGTCCGACGGTATGCCAACGAGGCGGTGGACGACGGGCTGCCGGGAGGCGAGGGAGCGTTCCTTCTGTGTTCCTTCTGGCTGGTGGACGCCCTGGCTCTGGCGGGACGAGTCCCCGAGGCACGGAGGAGGTTTCGGGGTCTCCTGGACCTGCGGAACGACCTGGGGCTCCTGTCGGAGGAATACGACGTGGCCGGCGGGCGGATGCTGGGCAACTTCCCGCAGGCCTTCAGCCATGTGGGGCTCATCGACTGCGCCCACACCCTCCAGGACGTCACCAAGAGCGCCGCTGCCTCCCGGGGCGGAATCGGCCCCCACGGGGACTGAAGCCGTCCCATCCGGCCCGGAGCAGGATCAGGCGAAGCCGGTGCCGCGAATCCTGGTGGGAGCCACCCGGATCACCCATCCGGGCGGGGGGTCGTCCATGGGAGGGAACTCGGCGTCGGGGCCGATGTATCGCCTGGCCAGCTCGCCCAGCAGCTGAGGAGCCCCACCCTCGGTCAGCCGGGCCGTGCCCTCGATCACCAGGTAGCGCTGGAGCCCGCCCACGGCCCCGTCCGCTTCCAGGGAGATGGAGACTCGCGGGTCCCTCCTCAGGTTCGCCACCTTCTGGTCGGCATGGAGCTTGCCGACGACGATCTCGTCGCCCTCCAGACCCACCCAAACGATCGTGGTGTGGGGTCGGCCGTCGGCTGCGATGGTGGTGAAATGGGCTACCCGGCCGGACTCGATGACCTGGCGTGCTTCGGGAGTGAGGATGTCGGGCATCCATTCATTGTCGCGGCTCTCTTCGGGTCATGTCCCCTCCACGGCCGGCGAGTAGCCGTAAGCCAGGAGACCCGGCCAGGTGAGGGCCGTGACGAGGGCGCGGGTGGAGTCTGCCATCTCGGTCTGCCAGTCCTCGTCGGGGTGGATGGATGCCGATCCCCGCCTCAGCGTGGGGGCACTCCACAGGGCGTGGCCCGAGCCAAGGGGTACGCGCCCCCCTTCCAGGGGTGGGCGGTCCCGCACCCCGATCAGTTCCAGCACGGCCGCAAGGGCAGCCTCCGGGTCACAGGCCAGGTCCTCGTACCGCAGTCGAATCGAGCGCGCCACCCTCCGGGCCAGCCACCCCGCCGCCAGATTGGCCATGTCCCACTCCAGCGCCGAGCGCCAGGGAGGCTGGCGGGGCAGAGGCGGCTCTGTACCCGCATGACGCCCCCCACGGGCCCGCGAGTGGCTGACCGCCCGACTATCGCGCACGAGGTGGACGACCGAGAGGTCGATCGCCTGCGAGCGAGCCAGGACGTGACCGAACGAGGGCTCCTTGCTGGAGTCCACCACCACCCGGGCCCCCGACACGTCCACGATCGCCCTGTAGAGCAGCTCATGGTACGAGAGATACTCGGCCAGCTCCCAAGCTGTGTTCTCCTCCGGCGTGCTGATGAGGGCCGGAATGCGCCAGACGCGATCGATGTCGGCCTGGAGGCGGAGCATCCGGCGGGGGTCGACCGCATCCGGCCCTCCCAAGCCCCGTTCCATGGTCTTGCGCCAGAAAGGACAGGAGAAGAACAGCTCGCCGCAGTCACAACGTCGATTCTCCAGGATCCCCGCCTGCCACAGGCAGCGGAGCTCCCCGGGTGCGACCACCTCGTCGGCACCCGCCAGCATCTGCGCCAGCAACGTGGCTCCACTGCGGCTGCATCCGCTTATGAGAAGCACCGGGACGCGCTCGCCGGTCACACCGACGTCCCCACTGTCGTCATGGTGCCTCTGTCCTTACCCCGCAGGCACGGATTCCAACCATGCCCGCCTCGTTGGAGACGGGCAGAGGCGGCCGATGGCTATTCGAGCATCGCTTCGACCGCGGCGGTGATGGCGGAGCGGCCGATGCCGGCCAGTTCCAACTGCTCCTCCGGGGTGGCCGAGGCGGGGACTCCTTCGACGGCCAGCTGGCGGAACCGGCATCCCACCCCACGGGAAAGGAGGGCGCCGGCCACTGCCTCGCCCAGACCTCCCGGAGCGCGGTGGTCCTCCACCGTCACCACCCGACCGGTGGCGGCCGCTGCCCGGGCGATTGCCCCCGCGTCCAGGGGCTGGATGCTGTAGGCGTCTATGACGGAGACGGGCTGGCCCAGGTCGTCTGCGGCGGCCAGCGCCTCATGCACGGTGATCCCTGCCGCCACGATCACCGCCCGGTCCTGATCACTGTGCCGGAGCGTGCGCGACCCGCCCACCTCGAAGGTGTCCGCCGGCCGGTAGATCACCGGTGTCGCTCCCCGGGTGGTGCGTAGATAGCCCACACCCGGCACGTCCGCCAGCACGTCGGTGAGAGCCCGGGTCTGGTTGGCGTCGCACGGGTACAGGACCGTCGCCCCCGCCACGGCCCGGAGGGCGGCGATGTCCTCCAGCCCCATCTGGGAGGGACCATCGGGGCCGATGGAGACACCGGCATGGGAACCCACCAGCGTCAGGTCGACACCCGAGACCGGGGCCATGCGGATGAAGTCGTAGGCCCGGCTGAGGAACGCCGCAAAGGTGCTGACGAACGGGTGATAGCCGCTCCGGGCCAGCCCGATCGCCATGCCCAGCATGTTCTGCTCGGCGATGTAGGCCTCGATGAAGCGCTCCGGGATCTCCCGGGCGAAGCCGTCCGCCCGGGTGGAGTTGGAGACCTCGCCGTCGAGGGCGACCACGTCGGGGCGGCGCCTTCCCAGGGCCACCAGGGCCTCCCCGTAGGCTCCCCGGGTGGCGGCTTCGTCGCCCGGCTCCCAGCGGGGCAGGGAGGACTGGCCGGAGCCGCCCGCATGCCCGGCCGTCCCGGGAGGGGGATCGGTGTCGAGGGGCGGGGCGGGGGTGACGACGAGGTCCCCCGGACCTCCCAGACGCTCGATGGCCTCATCGGACTGATCGAGGGATTTGCCGTGGTAGGCCACCTCGTCCTCGGCCTCGGGGACCCCCTTGCCTTTCACCGTCCGGGCCAGGATGGCGGTGGGTCGCGCCGTCTCCGAGTCGGCCTTGGCCAGGGCGGCGTCTATCTCGTCGGGGTCGTGGCCGTCCACCTCCAGCGTCTCCCACCCGAAGGCGGCGAAGCGGCGAGCGTAGGCATCCAGGTCCCATTCGTGGCGGGTCGGTCCCCTCTGGCCCAGCCGGTTGACATCGACGATGGCGGTGAGGCGATCGAGCCGATCGTGGCCGGCATGCTCGGCCGCCTCCCACATGGAGCCCTCCGACATCTCCGAGTCTCCGCACAGTACGTAGGTGCGGCGTGCGATCCCGGCCATGCGCGCCGCCAGGGCGAACCCCACCCCGATCGGCAAGCCCTGGCCCAATGAGCCGGTGGCTGCCTCCACCCAGGGGAGACGGGGGGTGGGATGGCCCTCCAGGCGGCTGCCCTGCCGGCGGTAGGTGAGCAGTTCCTTCTCGTCGATCGCCCCGATGGCACGGTACAGGGCGTAGAGGAGGGGCGTGGCGTGACCCTTGGACAGCACGAACTTGTCCGCCCCGGGGTGGTCGGGCCGGGAAATGTCGTAGCGAAGATGACGGGAGAAGAGGACGGCTCCCAACTCCACCGCCGACAGGGAGGAGGTGGGATGTCCGGAGCCCGCCTGCTGGGTGCAACGCAGGATGTCTACCCGCAGCTGACGGCAGAGATCTTCGATCGGTACCGGTTGTGGGGGACGCCCCATTTTCGGCTCCTTCCGAACAAGTGTTCCGAGCCCCGGGTCGTGCCGACCCGGCCCAAGCCAGGGTAGGGCAGAGCCGTGCCCAAGGTCCTATGCTCGCGGGAGTGAACGCCGATGCCGAGAGCACGAGGGACCTCTCCGCCTCCTTCCCTCGTGCTGCGGTCCGGTCCGGCGTCAGATGCGCCGACTGGCGGGAGGCCGTCCGGGCATCCGGAGAGCTGCTGGTGGCGACGGGGGCGGCCAGCGAGGATTACGTCGATGCCATCGTGGAGGCCGTGGAGCGTCTCGGTCCCTACATCGTGCTGGCGCCGGGAATCGCCCTGGCCCACGCCCGGCCCGAAGACGGCGGGTTGGCCGTCGGGTTCTCCCTGGTGAAGCTGGCGGAGCCGGTGGAGTTCGGTGCGGCCAACAACGATCCCGTCGACCTGGTGTTCGCCTTCGCCACTCCCGACAGCGACCAGCACATCACGGCACTGTCGGCTTTGGCCGAGTTCATAGAAAGCGGGGACAATCTTGCACGTATCCGAGCGGCAGACAACGATGAGGAACTGTATCGTGTCATAGAGGAGGCGTATTCATGATAAGAGTGTTCGCAGTGTGCGGCATGGGTCTGGGTACCAGCGCCATCCTCAAGTCCCGGCTGCGCGCCGCACTCGACGCCACCGGCGTCGACTACATGCTGGACGTGACGGACGCCAGCGCCGCCAAGGGCCAGCGGGCGGACCTGATCTTCACTTCGGCCGAACTGGCCGAGGGCATGAAGGACATGTCCGCCAAGGTCGTCGTCATCAAAAACTTCATGGACCGTGAGGAGATCAACCAGAAGGTGACCGAGGCGGTCCAGGACATGCAATGAGGGTTCCCACAGAGGTGGGTTCGTACGCACCCGCTAACGAGGAGGAAGAATGCCCGTCCTAGAGTTCCTACAAGAGATACTCTCCAACGCCGCGATCCTGGTCGGCCTGCTGGCCCTGGTGGGTCTGCTCGTCGCCCGGGCCTCCTTCCCGGATGTCGTCACCGGGACCCTCAAGACCATTCTCGGGTTTCTGATCCTCGGTGGCGGAGCGGGAATCCTCGTCGAGGCTCTCGATCCCCTGGGCACGATGATCTCCGAGGGCCTGGGCCTGCAAGGTGTGGTCCCCACCAATGAGGCGGTGGTGGCACTCGCCCAGGAGGACTTCGGGGCGCAGACAGCGGGGATCATGGGACTGGCGTTCGTCGTCAACCTCGTTCTGGCCCGCCTCACCCGGCTCCGGTACGTATTCCTCACGGGTCACCACGTCTTCTTCATGGCGGCGCTGACTGCAGTGACGATCGGTGTCACCGGCGTGGAGGGATGGCAGCTGCTCGTGACCGGTGCGCTGATCACGGGTTCGGTGATGGTCCTCATGCCGGCGATCGCCATGCCGTTCATGCGGCGGATCACCGGCGGTGAGGAGATCGCCATGGGTCATTTCGGAACCCTGGCCTACAGCGCCGCCGGCCTGGTGGGATCGGGGATCGGGAACCCCGAGAAGTCGACCGAGGACTTCGAGGTGCCCCGCAGCCTCAGCTTCTTCCGGGACAGCCTCGTATCGACCGCGGTGGCGATGCTCGTCGTCTACCTGATATTCGCCATCGTGGCGGGTCCCACCGTCGTGACGGAACTGGCCGGTGGATCCAACCCCTGGGTGTTCGCCATCGTGCAGGCTCTCACGTTCGCCGCCGGGGTCTGGATCATCCTGGTCGGCGTTCGGATGATCATCGCCGAGATCGTGCCGGCGTTCGAGGGGATCTCCAGCAAGCTGATCCCCAATGCCATCCCCGCCCTCGACGTCCCGATCGTGTTCCCGTACGCCCCGACCGCAGTGATCATCGGTTTCGGGGCCTCGGTCCTGGGCGGTCTGTTCTCGATGATCTTGCTGGGCCCGCTCGGCCTGGCACTGATCATCCCCGGGATGGTGCCTCACTTCTTCACCGGTGGCGGTGCCGGGGTCTTCGGCAACGCCATGGGGGGCCGCTGGGGTGCCGTGGCCGGAGGGTTCGTCAACGGACTGTTCATCACGTTCCTCCCCGCCTTCCTTCTGCAGTACATGGGGGAGCTGGGCTTCGCCAACACCACCTTCGGCGACGCCGACTTCGCCTGGGTGGGGATCGTGACCGGATTCATGGCCGAGGCGGGAGCCGCCCTGGTGTGGATCTGGGCGGCGATCCTGGTGGCGGCGGCGTTCGTCTTCGGCATGGTCTTCCCGAAGCTTCGCCCCGACTACCTGGAGCGACAGGGCCAGGCATCCCAGACCGATAGCGCCGCCGGCTGAGGCCGATGCCGGGTGGGCTGGTCGCCCGACGGGCACCGTGGGGGCATCGTGAGCGAAGCCCACGAGGGGCGTCCCCAAACGCCACGGGGTCCAGGCGCTCCAGGGACGGGAGGTCGTTGGATAGGCCGCGTTGATATGGTGGAAAGAGACCCACCTATTTCGCGAGCCGGGGGATGCCGATGGACTATGACGATCAGAACCAGGCAAAGGCGTCCTTCAGCGCCGTGTACAACGCGCCCACTCCGCACGCCTACCTGGAGGAGATGTGCCGTGTCGGGTACCAGATCGGAGAGCGCGCTCGCCCCCACTGTATGGCCGGGATGGAGTTGCTGAAGGAGCAGAACGGCGCAGCGTGGCCGGTCCAAATGCTGGACATCGGGTGCTCGTACGGCCTCGGATCCGCGTTCGTCAAGTTCGGATGCTCCTTCGAGGAGCTGGCCGCGTTCTTCCACTCCCGGGCACCCAAGGAGTACGAGGCATGCACGGCGGCTACCAGACACTGGCTGCACGCCGTGCCTCCCCTCGATATGCGAGTAGTGGGGGTGGATGTGGCGGAGAAGGCGGTTACCTTCGCGTTGGACGCCGGGCTGCTGGACGGAGGGATCTGGACCGACTTCGAATCCCCGGGCGCGGAGGCCACCGAGGAGGAGAGGGCCTGGTTTCGCAGCTGCAACCTGGTCATCAGCACAGGCGCTATCGGCTATGTCACCGAGCGCACCATGCGCTCGGTGCTGCCCGAGGTGGGGCTCGACCATCCCGGCGTGGATGGTCCTTACGCCGTGTTCACCATCCTGCGCATGTTCGATCCCGACCCCATCGCCGTCGCCTGCCAGGAATCGGGCTGGACGATGGCCCCGATCGAAGGGGCGCGCCTTCCACAACGAGCGTTCCGGGATGAGCAGGAACAGGACAGGGTCGTCCGTCAGCTGGAGGAGCGAGGATTGGATACCCACCGGTGGGAACGAAGAGGGGTCTTGTATGCGGACCTCTACGGCGCTGCCACCGACGAGGCTTCGCTCGCGAAGCTCGTCGAACGGTTGCAGGCCGTGGACGACGACCTGGAGGGAGAGAGGCCGCTTTTCGCCTCCCACGTCCAGGTAGCGAC
This sequence comes from Actinomycetota bacterium, assembly GCA_046538055.1. Lineage (GTDB taxonomy): Bacteria > Actinomycetota > Acidimicrobiia > Spongiisociales > ZC4RG35 > ZC4RG17. Next base: position 5,819 of record JBKHJQ010000001.1, on the reverse strand, counting down.
TGCGGAGTCTGCGTCCACCGGGCCACCCTCCTGACCGAGCTCCGGACTACCGCTCGGCCGGAGGATCCTCTGATCCTCAGCCGGGTTGGACCATCTGTCGAACCGTTCGGCGCGCATCCTCGGCCGAGGTGGCGGCCAGCGCTTCTGCGGCCGCCCTCCGGCAGTCCTCCAATGTGGCGCCCCGGAGAGCGGCCTTCACCTCGGGGATGGCCGTCGACGTCATCGACAGCTCGTCCACTCCCAGCCCCGTGAACAAGAGAGCCAGTCCGGGGTCGGCGGCGGACTCCCCGCACACGCCCACCCAGGCGCCATGCCGGTGGCCCGCTTCGACTACGCCGGCCAGCAGCCCCAGCATCTCCGGCTGGTAGATGTCGGCCAGGTCCGCCAGGTCACCCACGAGGCGGTCGGCGGCGAACACGTACTGGATGAGGTCGTTGGTTCCGATCGAGAGGAAGTCGGCGTGCCGGGCGATGCGGTCCGCGGCGAGGGCGGCCAGAGGCACTTCGATCATCGCCCCCACCTCCAGGTCCGACACGTCCTCGCCTTCCTCCTCGGCGACCGTCGCGAGGATCCGGCGGGCTGAGGCCAGCTCCGCGGGCACGGTGACTAGAGGGAACATGATCGCCACGTCGCCACCCTGCCCGGAAAGCGCGGCCCGGGCCCGAATCAGGGCCTGGAGCTGGTCGCGCAGCAACTGAGGGCGATCGAGGCCGAGCCTGATGCCCCGCACGCCCAGAGCAGGATTGGGCTCGGGATCACGGTCCACGAACGGGAGAGGCTTGTCGGCGCCCACATCCAGGGTGCGGAAGACGACCCGGTGCCCGGGAAACGCCAGCGCCACCTCCCGGTAGAAGTCGACCTGGTCCTCGACGGACGGTGCCCGGGACCGGTCGATGAAGAGGAACTCGGTCCGGACCAGACCGCTTCCCTCTGCTCCTGCCTCGATTGCTCCTGCCAGGTCGGCGGGGCTGCCGATGTTGGCGGCCAGCTCCAGGCGGTGGCCATCGGAAGTGGCGGCGGGGATGTCCCGCAACTCGGCCAGCCTCTGGCGCTTCTCCTCTTCCTCCTCGATGCGGGCAGCGAACCGGGCCTTCTCGTCGTCGTCGGGCTCCACGGCGACTTCTCCCGATCGCCCGTCCACTCCCACTTCCAGGCCGGGGCGCACCACGTCCATCAACCCTGCGGCGGCGACGACCGCCGGAACACCCAGCGCCCGGGCCAGGATGGCGGCGTGGCTGGTGGCCGAGCCGGTGGCGGTGACAATGGCGGCGATGGTGGGCCGGGGTATCTCCACCGTCTGGGACGGGGTGAGGGTGTCGGCCACGATCACCGAAGGCACATCGGGGCGGAGGGCCACCGGGTCGATTCCCTGGAGGATCCGCACGACCCGGTCCCGGACGTCATCGAGGTCCTCCGCCCTGGCCGCCAGGTACTCGCTCTCGGAGGCGGCGAGCAGCTCCCGGAAGCCGTCGAAGGCGTCGGTGACCGCCCGCTCCGCCGATGCCCCATGGCCGATGTGGGTGGCGGCCCGATCGCGTATCTCAGGATCGGCGGCGAAGGCGGCATGGGCCTGGAATATCTCCGCCTCCTCCGGCAAGTCCCCGGAGAGGGAGCCGGCCAGAGCGGCCAACTGGGAGGAGGCACGTTCGAGGGCGTCGTCCAGGCGGGCCATCTCATCCTCTGGAGATACCTCTCGCTGCTCGGGAATCTCGAGAGGTGCCTCCGGCCCCTCCACGACGAAGGCGGGTGCCAGGGCGGCTCCCGGCGCCGCCGGTTGCCCCTGCAGGCGGGCGGTCACAGCTCTCCGAGGCCGGACTCGATCAGGCTCACCAGCTCCTCCAGGGTGGCATCTCCTTCGGGCCCCTCGGTCCGGATCAGGATCTCGTCTCCCTGGTGGCAGTCGAGGGTGAGAACTGACAGCACCGACTTGGCGTTTACCTCCCGCCCTCCCTTGGAGATGGTGACGCCACCCGGCGCCGAGGCAGCCGCCTCGGCGAATACCTTGGCCGGTCGGGCATGCAGGCCACTCGGGTTGGGGATCTCGACCTTGCGCTCCGGCATCGTGCTGTCACTCCTTCATGTCCGGCGATCGCCCGACCGGTTTCTGCTGCGGCCGGTCTCCAACACCGTACCGCCGTCTCATCCATCGGTTATCGGGGAGTCCGGTTTCCGGGAGAGAGTGGACGTGCCGCCAGGTAGGCGAGTGTCACCAGCAGACCAGCCTGGAGGACCCTGATCAGGATGCCCCACAGCTCGAACTGGGGGGATCTCTCCGGGGCCAGGTTGAAGTAGGTGAAGATCACGAACACCACTCCCAGGGTTCCCAGGATCCATACCCATCGCCTCCGCACCACCAGCAGAACCGCCGACCCGGCCAGGAACGCGGCTGCCGCGATGAGACCGAAGGCGGTCTGGTCCTCGGGGGTGTCGAGGACGGTCACCGCCCTTGCTCCGATGAGCAAGTAGAGGAAGGCCGTGACCGCCGACAGCCCGGCAGCCACAGAGATCGCCGGTCGAAGCCCGGCTTCTCCGTGGGTGACTCGGTTCCTCTGAGCAGTCTGCATTCTCGAACCTCCCGGAGACGGCTTCCTCCAGGATGTAGTTGTGAGGAGCGCGGACAAGGGTCAATGGTCCCGCCCCGATCATCCCCGAGTCGCACGCAGCCCTCGGTCACGAAGAGACCCGACCGGATCGGCTGATCGGACGGTTCCCCGGTGGGCCGATCCGGGGGAGGCGGCCGGGCCGATCGTCAGATCCCCAGGTGCTCTCTCCGTACTTCGACCAGCCGGCGTACCAGGGGTTCCGGGAGGGACTCCCCAATGGGGAAGCGGAGGGTGCCCTTGGACCACTCATAGGCGGACAGGTCATCCGCTGCCTCCTCCAGGACCGATCCGGAGTGGGGGAAGTAGCTGCAGTGGCCCCTGAAGTAGGCGTAGCCGGCCACCGCCTTTCCCTTCAGCATGAAGGCGGGCATGCCGTAGGAGATCGTCTCCTCCGCTCCAGGCAGGAGCCGTCGGAGCGTCAGCCGCAAGGCTCTGAGGGTGGTGCGCTGTGGCTCCGGAGCGGCATCCAGGTACTCGTCCACGGTCATAGTCGTTCCTCCCTGACGGCGACGTTCGTCGTGAGACTATGACGAGGAGGCCTCCGGCTGATCATCGGAGCCCGGGTAGCCGAACCCAAGGACCGCAGCCTCGAGGTCCATGCCCCTTTTCTCGATCGTCTCTCAAGTTGCTATACGATTGACTTGCCAACGATACAAGTGTATTGTCAACCCGAATGGTGGCCACATCGCCGGGATTCGACCGGCCCACAGAGGACCTGACCACCCGGGCACGGATCCGGGACGCCGCCATGTCGGAGTTCGCCGAGAAAGGCTACCGGGGGGCTTCCATGCGGGGGATCGCCGCCGCGGCGGGAGTGTCCCTGGGTCTGGTTCAGCACCACTTCGGAACCAAGGACGGTCTGCGCGCCGCCTGTGACGAGGCGGTCCTGGCGTTGATCAAGTTCAAGACCGAGGCGATGGACGAGGGGAGGATCGGCGATCCGTCGGTGTTCTCCAGCATGCTGGCGGTGGCGCCGGGCGTGCAGCGGTACGTGGGCCGGGCCCTGGTGGACGGCTCGGCACCGATCGCGGGGATGGTGGAGGAGGTGATGGCCAGGAGCGAGGAGTTCCTCACTTCCTGGTGGCCGCAGCGGTTCCCGGCGGGAGACACCCGGACCCGGGACGCGGCCGCCGTCCTCACCGCCATCAATACCAGCACGATGATCCTCCAGCCCCACGTGGCCCGGCGGATCGGGGTAGAGCCGTGGACGGAGACGGCGATCATCCGCATCGGCCAGGCGATGCTGGATGCCTTCGAGGCTATCAGCGACATGGTGGATACCGACGTGTGGCGGGACATCCGTGCCGCGGTGGACGAGTACCAGAAGAAGGACGAGGTATAGGCGATGGCCGGCATCATCGAGATCAGCGCTCTCGAAAAGAGCTACGGACCGACCCGGGCGCTGGATGGACTCGACCTGTCTGTGTCCCGGGGGGAGGTGCACGGGTTGCTGGGCCCCAACGGGGCCGGCAAGACCACCACGTTGCGGATCCTCCTGGGGCTGCTGCGCCGGGACGGGGGAGAGGTATCGGTCATGGGGGGTGACCCGTGGAGCGATGCCGTCGAGCTACACCGGCGGCTCGCCTACGTGCCCGGGGATGTGGAGCTGTGGCCCAACCTGACGGGCGGAGAGGCGATCGACCTCCTGGGCCGTCTGCGCGGCCGCCTCGATCGGGCTCGTCGGGACGAGCTGGTGGAGCGGTTCGACCTGGATCCCACCAAGAAGGGAAGGGCATACTCCAAGGGCAACCGCCAGAAAGTGGCCATAGTGGCGGCCCTGGCGTCGGACGCCGAGCTCCTGCTGCTGGACGAGCCCACCGCCGGGCTCGACCCGCTGATGGAGGTCGTGTTCCAGGACGTGATCAACCGGATGAAGGAGGAGGGCAGGACCGTCCTCCTCTCCTCCCACATCCTCGCCCAGGTGGAGAAGCTGGCGGACCGCATCAGCATCATCCGGCAGGGACAGGTCGTCCAGACTGGCACGCTCCTGGAGATGCGCCACCTCACCCGGACCACAGTCGAGGCGCACACCGCCGAGCCGGTCACAGGGCTGGAGGACCTGGCCGGCATCCACGACCTGGAGGCGACCGATCGGCGGGTACGCTTCGCGGTGGACGGCGAGCACCTGGACGCGGCGATCAAGCACGTGGGAAGGTTCGGATTGCGGGGCCTCACCAGCCATCCCCCCACGCTGGAGGAGTTGATGCTCCGCCACTACGGAGCGGACATCGATGACGGGGGTGGACGGACGTGAGTGGGGAGGCAACAAGGCTCGCCTTCGGGGGGTCTCACAGCCCTCTCACCGGGACCGTCCCGCTGGTGCGGTTCATGGTGCGCCGGGACCGGATCCGACTCCCCGTGTGGATCCTGAGCATCGTCCTCTTCACCCTGGCCTCCGTGGCGGCCCTCCCTGACATCTACCCGAGCGAGGCGGAGCGGCAGGCACGCTCCGCCCTCATGGAGAACCCCGGCACCAGAGCCATAAGCGGACCAGGCTACGGGCTGGACGACTACACGTTCGGGGCCATGGTGAGCCACGAGCTGCTGAGCTGGATCGCCATCTTCGCGGCCCTGATGGGGATCTTCACCGTGGTCCGCAACACCCGCACTGAGGAGGAGACGGGCCGTGCCGAGCTGGTGCAATCCAGTCGCGTGGGGCGCCATGCCACCACCACCGCCGCCCTGGTGGTGGCGGTGGCGGCCAGTGCGTTGCTGGGGGCGCTGCTGGCGTCGGGTCTCGCCTCCCTGGGAGTGGAGGGAATCGGTTGGGAGAGCTCTGTTCTGTTCGGGGCGGCCGTCGCCTCCATAGGCGTGGTCTTCGCGGCCGTGGCGGCGGCCACGGTCCAGGTCAATGAGCACTCACGCGGCGCCAATGGCCTGGCCGGTGCCGCCTTCGCCTCGGCCTATCTGCTTCGTGCCGGGGGGGACATGACCGAGGTGGGCGGGGGCATCGCCTCCTGGCTGTCCCCCATCGGATGGGCGCAACAGACCCGGGTGTATGTGGCCGATCGCTGGTGGCCCCTGCTGCTCTCGCTGGCCCTGAGCGGGATCCTGGTCGGGGTGGCCTACTCGCTCAGCACCCGGCGGGATGTGGGCGCGGGTCTCTTCGAGTCCCGGCCTGGGCCGGCCCACGCCCCCGGCAGCCTGTCCAGCGCCTTGGGACTGGCATGGCGCCTGCAGCGGATCGGCATGCTCTGGTGGGGTCTGGCTCTGTCC
>JBKHJQ010000153.1:0-6395 GCA_046538055.1 Actinomycetota bacterium | reverse complement strand
CCCCAACTCGATAGCCTTCCAGGTCGTCGGGTCTCCCGACAAGGTGAATGACTTCCTCGACCTGGTGAGGCCCTACGGTGTCGTCGACCTGGTCAAGTCCGGCTGGGTGGCCCTGGCCCGCGAGGTGAAGGGACGGGGAGCTCCCGACCTCCGGGCCGTCAACTGAAGCAAGAGAGCGAGGAAAGCACGTGGCAACCATCTACTACGACAAGGACGCCGACCCGGGCCTGATCCAGGACAGGCGGGTGGCGGTCATCGGGTTCGGCAGCCAGGGACACGCCCATGCCCTCAACATCAAGGAGTCGGGGGGGGACGTGGTCGTCGGGCTGCGCCCGGGCTCGTCGTCGTGGGCCAAGGCAGAGGAAGAGGGCCTCAAGGTGATGGAGGTGGCCGAGGCCGCCCGCTGGGCCAACGTCATCATGCTCCTCGTGCCCGACGAGGTGATGGCCGACACCTACGACTCCCACGTGGCCGCCGAGCTCGACCCGGGCGACGCCCTCATGTTCGCCCACGGCTTCAACATACACTTCGGCACCATCTCCCCGCCCGAGGACGTGGACGTGCTGATGGTCGCCCCCAAGGGCCCCGGGCATCTGGTCCGCCGCACCTACACCGAGGGCTCGGGGGTGCCATGCCTGGTGGCCGTCCATCAGGACGCCACCGGATCCGCCCTGCAGCTGGGCCTTTCCTACGCTCACGCCATCGGCGGCACCCGGGGCGGGGTCCTGGAGACCACCTTCCAGGAGGAGACCGAGACCGACCTCTTCGGCGAGCAGGTGATCCTGTGCGGGGGGCTGGCCGAGCTCATCAAGGCCAGCTTCGAGACCCTGGTGGAGGCCGGGTACCAGCCCGAGTCGGCCTACTTCGAGACCCTGCACGAGCTCAAGCTGATCGTGGACCTGCTGTACGAGGGGGGCATGTCCTGGATGCGCTACTCCATCTCCAACACGGCCGAGTACGGCGACTACACCCGGGGACGGCGCATCATCACCGATGAGACCCGCCAGGAGATGAAGAAGGTCCTGGCAGAGATCCAGTCGGGGGCATTCGCCAACGAGTGGATGGCCCAGGCCCGGGAAGGCGCCCCTCACCTGATGGAGCAGCGCAAGGCCAATCAGACGCACCAGATCGAGCAGATCGGCGCCCAGCTCCGCGGCCTGATGCCGTTCATAGACCCAAAACACGCCCCGTGACCCCTTCGGCGTTCTCTCGTTCCCCCGGTACTGAGCTCAGGGTTGTGAGTTCTGAGTCGGAGGCCCTCAGGCTTAGCGGGCCGGGCGCCTGATCGGCGACCCGGCCTTCCAGCCACCGACCCATTAGTCAGAACCCACTACTCATCACTGGAGCGAAGCGACATGAGTGACTCCGACCGACTGATCATCTTCGATACCACGCTGCGCGACGGGGAGCAGGCTCCCGGCATCGCGCTCACGCCCGACGAGAAGGTAGCCATCGCCCATCAACTGGGCCGACTGCGAGTAGACGTGCTGGAGGCGGGCTTCGCCGCCTCCTCCCCCGGCGACTTCGAGGCGGTCTCGCGCATCGCTTCGGGCGTGCGGGGACCGGTGATCGCCAGTCTGGCCCGCGCCCACCCCGACGACATCGACCAGGCCTACGAAGCCCTCAAGGGGGCGGACGCGTTCCGCATCCACGTGTTCATGTCCACCTCGCCCATCCACATGGAGAAGATGCTGCGGATGACCCCCGAGGAGGTGATGGCCGCGTCGGTGGAAGGCGTCCAGCGTGCCCGCCGCTACACCGACGACGTCGAGTTCTCCCCCCAGGACGCCACCCGCTCAGATCCCGACTTCATGATCGAGGTGTGCCGCCGGGCGGTGGAGGCCGGAGCCACCACCATCAACATCCCCGACACGGTGGGCTATGCCACCCCCTCCGATTTCGTTGAGCTGATGGAGCGGGTCTTCCGGGAGGTCAGGGGGAGCAGGGACGATGTGACCATGTCCGTCCACTGTCACGACGACCTGGGATTGGCCGTGGCCAACTCCCTGTCGGCCATCTCGGCCGGGGCCCGTCAGATCGAGGGGGCGGTGAACGGGATCGGGGAGCGGGCCGGCAATACCTCCATCGAGGAGATCATCATGGCCGTGAAGACCCGCCAGGACGCCTTCGGAGTGGAGATCGGAGCGGACACGACCCAGATCTTCGAGACCTCCCGTCTCGTGTCGCGCCTGACGGGGTATCCCGTTCAGTACAACAAGGCGATCGTGGGGCGCAATGCCTTCGCCCACGAGTCGGGTATCCACCAGCACGGAGTGCTCCGCGCCCGGGACACCTACGAGATCATGGATGCTGCTTCCGTGGGCCAGGCCGGCAGTCAGATCGTCCTGGGCAAGCACTCGGGACGCGCCGGGTTCGCCGACGCCCTCTCCCGCCTGGGAATCGAGCTGGAGGAGGAGGACTTCGCACGGGCATTCGCCCGCTTCAAGCAGGTGGCCGACCGCAAGGTCCAGGTGGGCGAGGAAGAGCTCCGTGCCCTGGTGGAGGACGAGACGGGCGCGTCCCCTCCCGAACTGGTCAAGCTGACCGGGCTCCACTTCACGGGAGGCGACGATGTCACCCCCACCGCCACCGTGCACGTCTCCGTTTCGGGAGCGGACGAGACCTACGAGGGGAGTGGCGACGGCATGGTCCATGCCTCCTTCGCGGCCGTCAAGCAGGCCTTCGACCAGCCGGAGGCGCGCCTGGTCGACTACCGGGTGGTCCCGGTCACATCCGGGGCGGATGCCATGGCGGAGGTGAACGTGGTCGTGCGGGTGGGTGACCACACCTACTCGGGAAGGGCGGTGGACACCGACGTAGTGGAGGGCTCCGCCCATGCCTTCGTGGAGGCCTTGAACCGCCACGCTGCTAGAACCGAGCCGTAGACACGCGACGGGGGTACCGAGTATTCGGTACCGAGTATTGGGTACCGACTGGACAGCGAGCCAGTCCTCTGAGACCACGGATCGGGTGAGCCCGTATCCGTGGTGAAGACCGGTCAGGGCAGACGCGGTCAGGTACCCCACCACTCACTACTCACCACTCAGTACCCGGGATCTGCGACATCCCGAACGCCGTCTTCTGTGTGAAGCCCCGGCTATGTATCCTCGCCCGAGGTGAATCCGGAGGTCCCTGAATAGATCCCTGGCTAGGTCTCGCTGTCGTCCTGGTCCTCATCACGATCAACGGGCTCTTCGTAGCCCAGGAATTCGCCTACGTGGCGGTGAACCGCAACCGGGTGGAGTCCCAGGCAGAGGCGGGTGACGCCCGGGCGCGCCACCTCCTGGGCCGGCTGAGGGACCTCTCCTTCGAGCTCTCCGGCGCTCAGCTGGGGATCACCGCCACATCGCTGATGGTGGGCGCCATCGCCGAGCCCACAGTGGCACGCCTGCTCACCCCTCTCTTCGAGGCGGTAGGGCTCGACTCCCGCAACCTGGCCATCACCACCGCTCTGATTCTCGCCACCATGTTCCAGATGGTGGCGGGCGAGCTGTTCCCCAAGAACGTCGCCATCGCCCGCCCTCTGGGTGTGTCGGTGCGAGTGGGGCTCCCCATGTCATGGGTCAACCGGATGCTGCGTCCGGTTATCAGCTTCTTCAACCGGTCCGCCAACTGGACGGTTCGCCGCCTCGGGATCGACCCTCGCGAGGAGCTGGCCGGGCTGCGCTCGCTGCAGGAGCTGGACATGATCGTGCGGGCCTCCTCGGCGGAAGGGGAGCTGGGGGCTCACGAGACCTCGCTCCTCACGCGGGCGATCAGCTTCGTTGAGAGGCGCGCCGGCGACGTGATGGTCCCCCGGGTGGCCGTCCAGGGCGTGGAGACTTCCTCCTCGGTGGCCGAGCTGCGGCAGCTGGCGAGAGACACCGGACATTCCAGGTTCCCCGTCTACGAAGGCGACGTCGACCGTGTCACGGGAATCGCCTACGTCAAGGACACCTTCCCCGTACCCCCCGAGAACCGCGACACCGTGAAGGTGGAGGCGATCGCAGCAGACGCCATGGTGGTGCCCGAATCGATGCGTCTCGACACTCTCCTCCTGCGACTCCAGAACACGAGGCGAACCATCGCCGTGGTGGTGGACGAGTACGGGGGAACGGCGGGGATCGTGACCGTGGAGGACATCGTGGAGGAGATCCTGGGCGAGATCCAGGACGAGTACGACACCGAGCCGGTGCCCGACGGGGACGAAGGCATCCTCCCCGGGTCGCTCCATCGCCACGAGGTGGAGGACCTGACCGGCTTCGAGTGGCCCGAGGGGGGATATGAGACCCTGAGCGGGTTCGTGACCGCCCAGCTCGATCGCTTCCCCCGCCAGGGCGACACCGTCCACGTCAGCGGATACCGGGTGGAGGTTCTGGACGTGGATGAGCACGTCGCCACCCGCCTCCGGATTCGACATGAGCCAGTGGACGGGGAATCGCCGTGACCCCGGGAAGCTTCGTCGCCATCGTCGCCCTGCTCCTCGCCAACGGCTTCTTCGTGGCAGCCGAGTTCGCCTTCACTGCCGCCAGCCGCCCCCAGCTCGCCTCCCGCACCTCCCGGTCGGCCCGGGCCGCCCTGGCCGCCATCGACGAGCTGTCGTTCACGCTGGCCGGGGCCCAGCTCGGCATCACGATCGCGTCGCTTCTCCTGGGGTTCGTGGCCGAGCCCTCGGTGGCGGCCATGCTGGAGGCCGGTGTCGGGCTGATGGTGGAGGAACTCCCCGACGAGCTCCTCCACACCCTGTCGTTCATCGTGGCACTGTCGATCGTCGTCTACCTGCACATGGTCATCGGCGAGATGGCCCCCAAGAACATCGCCATCTCCGACCCGGAGCGGGCCTCGCTATTCATGGCACTGCCCTTCCGGGTCTATGCCATGGCCTTTCGGCCGGTGATCTGGCTCCTGAACGGTATCGCCAACCTGGGCCTCCGGGCGGTGCGGATCGATCCCAACGACATAGGAGAAGCCCACACGGCCGAGGATCTCTCGTCGTTGATAGCGGCGGGCCGGCGGGAGGGCGTGGTCGAGGAGTTCGCCCACCGCCTCCTCACCGGGGCGATCGATCTCGCCGACCTGGAAGCCACCCAGATCATGGTCCCCCGGCCGGACGTGGTGGCCCTCCCCGCCTCGGCCGGACTGGCCGAGCTGGAGCAGGTGTTCATCGACCAGGGGCATTCCCGCATCCCCATCTACGGCCAGGACCTGGACGACCTGGTCGGCTTCGTCCACATCAAGGACCTGCTGGGGATGGAAGGCGAGACCGTGGAAGGTGAGATCCCGGGCTCTTTGATCCGTCCGCTTCTGGTCGTTCCCGAGAGCGCCCCGGTAGACAAGCTCCTGGAGGACATGCGGCGGGAGCGGAACCACCTCGCCGCGGTCATCGACGAGCACGGCGGCACGGCAGGGATCATCACGATGGAGGACATTGTCGAGGAGATCGTGGGAGAGATCCGCGACGAGTACGACAGCGAGTCCCCCGGCGTGCGGCGGGTCTCGGGCAACCGGTGGCTGATCGATGCCGCGCTCCGCCCGGCGGAGGTGCGGCGAGCCTGTGAGGTGGACCTTCCCGAAGGAGAATACGACACCGTGAGCGGGCTGGTGATGGAGAACCTGGGACGGATACCCGCGGTGGGGGACCGCATCGACGGGACCGCATGGAGCCTCCGTGTCCGCTCCATGGACGGCCGCAGGGTGGAAAGGGTCGAACTGATCGTCAAACGTGGAAGGACGAGGAATGAGTGACTACCGAGTGGCGGTGATCCCGGGCGATGGCGTGGGCCCGGAGGTGATGGAAGCGGGGATACGCTGCCTGGAGGCGGCCGCCGACAGATTCAAGTTCGGGGTGGAGACCGCCCGCTACGACCTGGGCGGGGAGCGCTACCAGCGCACCGGGGAGGTGCTTCCCGACACCGTGGAAGAGGAGCTGGGCGGCTTCGATTCCATCCTCCTGGGGGCGGTGGGCACCCCGGATGTGCCTCCCGGCGTCCTGGAGCGGGGGCTGCTCCTGCGCCTCCGCTTCGACTTCGACCAGTACGTCAACCTGCGGCCCGTCAAGCTCTACGAGGGTGTCCCCTCCCCCATCGGCGGACTGGCACCAGAGAGCTGCGACCTGGTGGTGATCCGCGAGAACACCGAGGGCCTGTACGCCGGGGCCGGGGGGTTCCTCCGCAAGGGAACCGCCCACGAGATCGCCACCCAGGAGTCGATCAACACCCGCCTGGGGACGGAGAGGGTGATCCGCTACGCCTTCCAGCTGGCCCAGGTCCGTCCCCGCCGCCGGCTCACCTTGTGCCACAAGACGAACGTGCTGACCTTCGCCGGCGACCTCTGGCAGCGAACCCTGGACGAGGTGGCCGAGGAGTTCCCGGACGTCGAGACGGACTATGTCCACGTGGATGCCGCCTGCCTCTACC
>JBKHJQ010000152.1:0-6413 GCA_046538055.1 Actinomycetota bacterium | reverse complement strand
CGCGTGCGCACGTGCGCATGCGTCAGGGCGACGGCCAGCGCGTCGGCGGCATCGTCCGGCTGGGGGTGGGGGTGGATAGCGTCGACCTGGAAGCCGCCCGCAGCCTGGGGATGTGGGTCTCCTATGTGCCCGACTACGGAACGGAGTCGGTCGCCCTCCACGCCGTCACCCTGGCCCTGGCTGCTCTCCGGCGTGTCCCCCTGGCCGACACCCGGACGAAGGCCGGAGAGTGGGGGTTCACAGAGCTGCGCCCCCTCCACCTTCCCGGCGCCCTCACCGCCGGCATCGTGGGGTTGGGGAGGATCGGCCGCCGGGTGGCATCCATGCTGGCGGGGGTCGGCTTCGACCGCTTCCTCGTGGCCGATCCCGAGCTGGGTCCCGACGACGTCGCCGCCTTCCTCCCCGGTGGCCGGCTCTGCTCGCTGGAGGAGTTGCTGGCCGAGGCCGACGTGGTGAGCCTGCATGCCCCGCCCCCGGCCTCGGGCCACCTCCTGGGCCGGTCCGAGCTGTCCTCCATGAAGGAAGGCTCCATACTGGTCAACACCGCCCGGGGTGCCCTGGTGGACACCCCGGCGCTGGTGGAGGCTCTCCGCAGGGGCCGCCCGGCGGTGGCGGCCCTGGATGTCTTCTCGCCGGAGCCCCCCCGGGTGGAGGACCTGGAACCGGTCAGCGACCTCCTCATCCTCACTCCCCATATGTCCTGGTATACCGAAGAGACCGAGCTGGAGCTGCGGCGCCAGGGGGCGGCCGAGGCGGCCCGTCTGCTGGCGGGTGAGCCACCCCGGCATCCGGTCGTGAGCCCCGCGGAGGCCCCGGCAACATGAGACGTTCCATCTACGACCTCACCTCCCCCGATGTGGCGGAGCTGATCGAGCGACGGGGGGTGGCCGTCCTCCCCTTCGGCAGTGTGGAGCAGCACGGGCCCCACCTGCCCTGTGGCACCGACACGATGGCGGCGGACCTGGTGGCGGAGGCGGTGGCCGAGCGGCTGGACGCCCTGCTGGTGCCGGCCGGACAGTACGGGGTCACGCCCATCCACGCCGGGCATCCGGGGACCATATCCCTTCGCCGGGAGGTGTTCGAGGCCTACCTGTCCAACCTCTGCGAGGAGCTGGTGGAGATGGGGGTGAGGACCGTCGTGTTCGTGAACTGGCACGAGGGCAACATCGCCTCCCTGGACGCGGTAGCCACCGATCTCCAGGACCGGCAGGGGATACTGGTCGTCACCGCCCACGCCTGCTACACGGCCCAGCGCATCTACACGCCCCTGGGAGGGGAGCTCACCCACGGGGGAGGTATCGAGACGCTGGCCATCCTCGCCTACGACCCTTCGCTCGCCCTCCTCGACCGGGTCACCGAGCCCACCCGCCCCCCGGGGGCGGAGGAGCTGGACGCCATGCGCCGTTCCCGGGAGGTGTACGGCTACATAACCGACGTGACCGAGATCGCCGACGACGGCTGGTACGGGAACCCGGGATGGGCGGACGAGGACCGGGCCGCCGCCTTCGCCGACACGGTGGCAGAGGAGGTCGCCACCCGCGTGGAGTCCGTCCTGAGCACCCGGAAGGAACGCACATGACGGTGGTGGGTGCCGGCGAGCTGGACTACCGCGACTTCCCCGGCCGCCGCACCGCCGACCCCTTCGCCGCCTCCGGCCGGGGGGAATCCACCGTGCGTCAGGTCATCATCGATCCGGTTCCCAGCCGCAACCCCCATCGCCACCCCCGCAGCGAGGAGGTGGTGCACGTCGTGTCGGGGAAGGGCCGGGTGTGGATCGACGGCGCGTACCACGTCGTGGGTCCGGGGTCGTGGTACCGGATCCCGGCCGGGATCCCCCACGCCACCCTGGCCGACCCGGGGGAGCGGATGTCGCTCGTCTGCTTCTTCCCCCACGGCGATTTCGCAAGCAACATCGAGGAGCTCGACCAGGTCCTCGACGGAGACACAGGAGGAAAGCATGGATGATCCGGTGAGGCTGGCGTCGATCGGCCTGGGACGGTGGGCCAGGGTGCTGGCCCGAGGGGCCCAGCGGGGTGAGGTGATCGAGCTCGTGAGCTGCTTCTCCCGCTCCGAGGAGAAGCGGAAGGCGTTCCAGGAGGAGTACGGGGTCCCCCGGGCGGCCTCCACGCTGGAGGACCTGCTCTCCGATCCCGGGGTGGAGGGTGTGCTCGTCACCACCCCCAACGACACCCACAAGGATGTGATCCTCCAGTGCCTGGACGCCGGCAAGGCGGTGTACACCGACAAGCCCATCGCCCACACCATGGAGGACGCCGGCGACATCGCCCGGGCGGCGGCCGCCTCCGGCCTCCCCTTCGCGGTGGGCCACAGCGCCCGGCGCCTGGGAGGGCACCGGGCCATGAAGGACTGGATCGACTCCGGCAAGCTGGGCAAGGTGTCGCTGGCCGAGGCCAACTTCTCCAACGAGAGAGGCCTGGAGCTCACCACCGACACCTGGCGCTGGTACGCCGACAAGAGCCCGGGCGGAGCCCTCATCCAGCTCGGCGTCCACCACGCCGACAACCTGCAGTACCTGCTGGGGCCGGTGGCGGCCGTGTCCAGCCATGCCCGCAAGCTCTACACCAGGGCCGAGGTCCCCGACGCCATCATGTCCATCCTCGAGTTCGAATCCGGCCCCCTGGGCTACCTGGGGACCGGCTGGGCGTCCCCCGGTGTCTACCAGCTCCGCCTGCAGGGCACCGAGGCCAACCTCTTCTACGACCTCGACTTCAACAACTGGGACGAGTCCCATCAGGCCGACTCCAAGAGCACGCTGGTGAGCCAGGCCTACCGGGAGCAGGTGCGGCCTCCGGTGGAGATTCCCCACACCGACATGTTCCGCGAGCAGTTGGAGGAGTTCGCCCTCGCCATCCGGGGCCAGGCGCAGATAGAGGTGGGCGCCCTGGAGGCGGTTCGGGCGCTGGCCATCGTCCACGCCGCCCTCGAGTCCTCCGCCCGCCAGGGCCAGGCCGTGGAGGTGGCCCCCATGGTGGAGCGGGCGGGCGCCCTCCCGTGAGCGGCGCTCCGGTGTGTGCCCGAGCGGGGATGACGTCATGACGGCCCCGGTCGCCGACCGCGACGAGCTCACATTCACCCACGAGGCGGACGGGATGGTCATCGACTACCAGGTCCCGGTCCCCACCGACGACGGCGCCGTCCTGCGGGCGGACGTGTTCCGTCCGCCCGCGCCCAGCCGCTACCCCGTAATACTCTCCCACGGCGTCTACGCCAAGGGCCTTCCCTTCAACGGCCCCATCTACCAGATGCAGTGGGACAAGCTCCTGGCCAAGGACCCCTCCGTCCTGGAGGGGTCGACGGGCAAGTACCAGGCGTGGGAGGTGACCGACCCCGAGCGGTGGGTTCCCCACGGGTACGTGGTGGTGCGGGTCGACTCCCGCGGGGCGGGGTGGTCGCCGGGGAAGCTCTGGCCCCGCCATCCCCGGGAGTACGACGACATAGCCGGGTCCGTGGAGTGGGCCGGGACGCGGGACTGGAGCAACGGCAGGGTGGGGATCATGGGCATCTCCTACTACGCGGTGATGGCGTGGGCGGCCGCCTCCCGCCGGCCCGAGCACCTGGCGGCGTTCATCGCGTGGGAGGGCTTCAACGACCCCTACCGGGATGCCTACTACCACGGCGGCATCCTCAGCGAGTTCACCAGACGCTGGCAGGAACGCCAGATCAACCCCATCCAGTACGGACAGGGGGATAGGGCTCCCCGCAACCCCAACACCGGCCAGTCGGTAGCCGGGCCCGTCACGCTTCCCGAGGAGGAGCTGGAGGCGAACCGGGTGGAGTCGTTCCCCGAGATCAAGGCCCATCCCCTCTACGACGAGTGGCACCGGGACCGGACCATCGACCTGAGCAAGGTGACGGTCCCCTTCCTGTCCGCCGCCAACTGGGGAGGCCAGGGGATACATCCCCGCGGCAACTTCAACGGGTTCATGTACGCGGCTTCCGAGCAGAAGTGGCTGGAGGCCCACGGCGACACCCACTGGACCCATTTCTACTCCGCCTACGGACGCGACCTCCAGAAGCGGTTCTTCGACCACTTCCTCAAGGGCGAGGACAACGGCTTCGACGCCACGCCCCGCGTCCAGCTCAACATCCGTCGTCCCGGAGAGCAGTTCCAGTGGAGGGGTGAGGACCAGTGGCCGCTGGCCCGAACCGACTGGACCGAGCTGCACCTGCATCCCGACTCCTCCCTCGGCACGGAACCGGCGGCGGTGGCGGCTTCACTGGATTACGAGGCCCTGGGCGAGGGGCTCCATTTCACCACCGGCTCGTTCCAGGCGGACACCGAGATCACCGGGCCTCTGGCGGCCAAGCTGTTCGTCTCATCCTCCACCTCCGACGCCGACCTCTTCTTGATCGTCCAGCTCTTCGATCCCGACGGGAACGAAGTCACATTCGAGGGTTCGACCGACCCCAACACCCCCATAGCCAACGGATGGCTGCGGGCGTCCCATCGGGCCCTGGACCCGGCCCGGAGCAAGCGGTGGCAGCCCTTCCACCCCCACGACCGGACCGAGCCCCTAGAGCCGCGGGAGGTGTACGAGCTGGACATCGAGATCGTCCCCACCTGCATCGTCGTCCCCGCCGGGTACCGCCTGGGCCTGTGGGTGCGGGGGAAGGACTACGAGTACCGGGGCCCCCTGGACAGCTACGGCCAGAACTTCTACTACGCCACCCGGGGAACGGGCGGCATGACCCATTCCGACCCCGACAACCGCCCCCAGGAGGTGTTCGCGGGGGAGGTGCGGGTGCATATGGGCCCGGACCATCCCTCCCATCTCCTCATTCCCGTGATCCCGCCCCAGCCCGAGGAGGAGACATGACCGAGACCGACTTCGTGATCGCAGGAGGAGGCCACAACAGCCTCATCACCGCCGCCTACCTGGCCAAGGCCGGCTACGGAGTGGTGGTCCTGGACGCTCGGGAGGAGGCGGGAGGCGGGGCCGCCACCGAGGAGATCCTTCTCCCCGGTTTCGGCTTCGACACCTGCTCCACCGGCCATACCCTCATCCAGGTCAACCCCGTCCTGGCCCGGGACGAGCTGGGGCTGGTGTCCGAGTTCGGCCTCGAGTACGTCGATCCCGACCCGGTCGCCCACGTCGTCTTCCCCGACGGGGAGCATTTGACCATGTGGCTGGACCTGGAGCGCACGGCCGAGGAGATCAGCCGGTTCTCCAAGGAGGACGCCGCCTCCTACCGGCGGATGCTGGACGAGTTCGAGCAGGTCAAGGGGGTGTACGGGCGGTACCGCTTCACTCCCATCGGCTACGGGCCCTCCCTGGACGAGGCCCTGGCAGACCATCCCGACGGACGGAAATGGCGTCGCCGCAACGTCATGTCGGCCTGGGAGGTGATCCGCCGCGAGTACGAGAGCCGTCACATGCGGGCATTCATGGCCTGGATGGCCTTCCAGACCGCACAGCCTCTCGATTCCCCCGGCTCCGGGTACCTGGCCTACTCCCTGGCCGGGGGCCGCCAGCGCCGGAGCTGGTCCATTCCCCTGGGCGGCTCCTCCAGCCTGCCCCGGGCGCTGGTGGAGGCGATCGAGGCCCGGGGGGGAGCGGTGGTCACCAACACGCTCGTCACCGGCCTGATCCTGGAGAACGGGCGGTGCGTGGGAGTGGAGACGGCCGGCGGCGAGCAGTACCGCGCCCGCCGGTCCGTGGTGTCGTCCATCCATGTCAAGACCCTCGTGGACATGGCCCCCGAGCAGGCATGGGGGGACGACTTCCTCTACGGCGTGGACACCTACGACGCCGGCCTCTCGTCTTTCGCCTCCTACTACGCCACCACCGAGCCGCCCCGGTTCCCGGTGCCCGACGGCACGGTGGAGGCCGTCTCGGCCGGCCCCGCCCCCTGGGCAGAGGACGTGATCTCCTTCGGCCGGGGCCTGCGGGAACGTCGGCTCCACCGCCCCGGGACGTTCCTCCTCTTCGCCACTCCCACCCTGATCGATCCCTCCCGGGCACCCGAGGGCCATCACACCGTCAAGATCCTCAGCATGGCTCCCTACGACGCCCCCGATGACCTGGGCGACTGGGAGACGGGCAAGGAGGCGCTGGCCGAGGAGCACTTCCAGGAGCTCCAGCGGTGCGCCCCCAACCTCACCCACGACAAGGTGCTGGCCCGGAAGGCCAAGAGCCCGGTGGACATCGAGGCCACCAATCCCCACATGTGGCGGGGCACCATCCACGGTGGCGACCGGGGGCTGGCCTATGGCGGAGCCCAGCGCCCGGTACCGGGATGGGCGTCGCATCGGATGCCCATCCCGGGTCTCTACCAGACGGGAGCCACCACCCATCCCGGCGGCTCGATCACGGGCGGACCCGGACGCAACGCCGCCATGGTGATCCTGGACGACCTCGGCACCAGCCTGGAGGAGGCGATCGGCACCTAGG
>JBKHJQ010000151.1:0-6448 GCA_046538055.1 Actinomycetota bacterium | reverse complement strand
ACGTGGTCCGTATCGAGGGCAAGCAGGACCGCAAGGACGCCGAGGACGCCGCCCTGGAGGCCACCTTGGCCGAGCTGGCCATCCCCGAGGACGACACCGACACCCTGGCCCAGGCGAACAAGGCCTTCAAGTCGGTGCTGAAGGAGATGATGCGCGACCGGGTCGTCGACGACGGCATCCGCCTCGACGGGCGCCGGACCGATGAGATCCGGCCCCTCTCCGCCGAGGTGGGCGTGATCGAGAGGGCCCACGGCTCCGCCCTGTTCCAGCGGGGAGAGACCCAGGTCCTCAACATCACCACGCTCGGCATGCTGAAGATGGAGCAGATGCTCGACACCCTCGCTCCCGAGGAGTCGAAGCGCTACATGCACCACTACAACTTCCCGCCCTTCTCGACGGGCGAGGCCGGCTTCATGCGGGGCCCCAAGCGCCGGGAGATAGGCCACGGCGCCCTGGCGGAGAAGGCCGTGCTGCCGACCGTGCCGGAGGCGGACAACTTCCCCTACGCCCTGCGGCTGGTGTCGGAGGTGCTGTCCTCCAACGGCTCCACATCGATGGCCTCGGTGTGCGCCTCCACCATGTCGCTCATGGATGCGGGCGTGCCGATCAGCAGCCCGGTGGCGGGTATCGCCATGGGCCTGATCCACCGGGACGGCAAGTTCGTCACCCTCACCGACATCCTGGGAGCCGAGGACGCCCTGGGCGACATGGACTTCAAGGTGGCGGGGACGGCGGATGTGATCACCGCCCTCCAGCTCGACACCAAGATCCAGGGGCTGCCCAGCGAGGTTCTCTCCGACGCCCTCCAGCAGGCCCGGGAAGCCCGGCGGAAGATCCTGGAGGTCATGGGTGAGGCCATCCCCGAGCCTCGCATGGAGATGAACCGCTATGCCCCCCGCATCGAGTCGATCGAGATCCCCAAGGACAAGATCGGCGAGGTGATCGGACCCAAGGGCGCCGTGATCCGTGAGCTGGAGGCAGAGACGGGTGCCACGATCGAGATCGATGAGGAAGAGGGCAAGGGCATCGTCCGCATCGCCTCTGCCGACGGCGAGGTGCTGGAGGCGGCCAAGGAGCGGATCATGCTGATCGCCTTCCCGCCCCAGCCGGAGGTGGGCGAGGAGTACGAGGGCGAGGTGGTCAACATCACCAAGTTCGGTGCCTTCGTCAACATCCTCCCCGGCACCGACGGTCTTCTCCACATCTCCAAGCTGGATGGTTCCAAGCGCGTCGAGCGCGTGGAGGACTACCTGGAGCTGGGCGACAAGGTCCAGGTCCGCATCGGCGGCATCGACCGGGGCAAGCTCAGCCTGGACCTGGTGGAGGCGCTCCCCGGCGCCACACTCCCCGAGCCCCGTGGCGACGGGGGCGACGGGGGCGGTGGACGTGACCGGGGCGGCGAGGGCCGTGACCGGGGCGACCGCCGCGGTGGCGGCGGCCGGGATCGCGACCGCGGACGCGGGCGGGATCGCGACCGTGACCGCGACCGGGATCGCAGCAAGGGCGGCGATCGAAGCCGCGGGGGAGATCGCAGCGGCGGAGGTGGTGAGCGCCGCAAGGTGGCCCGCTCCTTCGAGGAGACCTTCGAGGACTGACCCCATCCCGTTCTCGCGCCCCAACTGCGGCCCATGGGCAGCAGTTGGTGCGCGAAAACCGTACTCCCCTGGTCGGTTCGTGAAGGCCTCCGACATCGACGATGTCGCTCTCAGCTTCTCGGCCGGCAATCCGGAGGCCTGGTGGGTGCAAGGCGACGGTGACAGGTCCCTGCTCAGCGGATTTCGATGCGCCGGCGCCGGATGTCTCGGCGAATACCTCCTGGGAGCCGGAGATCGGGAAAGCGGGGAGACGCTCGTAGACGACATCCAGCCGGTCCTGAGCGGGGTGTCACCGCTGAGGATCGTCCACGGGATCAGAGTGGAGGAGTGGACGGGTAGGTCGATGCCCTGGAGGTGGATGGCGGTCCCACATCGCTGCGAGCTCCCGCCGACACCGAACCCGGTTCCGAGGTCATCGTGGATCTGGTCCCCCGACGCCACCCCGGCTACCCGGCCGGTCTCTTCTCGCTGAAAGTCCGGGTGCCCGACTCGGTGCCGGGCCCCTCCTTTGTCGGCATGGTGGCGCCGTGAGTCGGCGGAACGTCGCCACGGTCCTGGTTCTGGCCCTGGGATGGTTCGCCGTGGTGGCAACGAGTCCCCCCTCGTCGAGTGTCGAGGTCGACCCGGAGTCGGGCTCTGTCCGCCTCGACTCCGACCAGCCGGAACTGCGGATACCCTTCACCTTCTCCGCCAGCGAGGTGGCCCGCGAGGGCTCCCTGGGCGTGAGTGCAGAATTCGCTCACACGTGGCTGGGGGAGGAGGTGGCCCTGGATGTGACCTGGGAGACACCGATCGGGATCCTCCCGGACTCCGCCGGTTGCGGGCCGGAGTGCATCGGCGAATCGGAGCTGGTCGTGCGTTGGCCGCTGGAGTCGGAGGGTGCGGTCATCTTGAATTGGACGCTGGAGGCCGGCGCCATCTTCGACTCGGGCGAGCCCCCGGAGGGCGCCGAGGTGGGCTTCGATGCGACACCACCCGGCGACTACGGGGGAGGGTGGACCTCGCTCGATGTCCAGGAGGACGAGGCCCTCATGACGAGGGCCGTGGTGGACCTCGACCTCCCGAACGATGTCGAAGCCGTCGTGGTGGGATCCGCCGCCCTACCGGTGGGAGTCGGCCCGGCGGCGTTCGATCTGGAGGCGGGAGGAACGACTCATCGACTCATGGGTCACCAGGGGGTCCTGGTGGAACGGGCCGATCTATGCGACGGTTATCGGTGCCGAATCCATGTCTTCAGCGCCGGGTATGTGCCGGGTGACATCGGCTACCGGCCCCGGGTGATGCCGGTGCCGGATGGGCCGATCGAGCCGACAGTGAAGATGACCGGCCTGGAGGGTGCGACGTCGCCTCCCATGGAGCTGTCCTGGCCGGTGGGTGAAGACGACCCGGCCACCCGCCTGGTCCTGGAGCTGGACTACTCCGAGGAGTTCACGACCTGGCCCCCGCCACTCCTGGCTCTGAGGTTCTCCGGACCCGAGCTAGATCTGGCGGAGGATGCCGGCTTCCAGCTGAGGTCGGACCCATTCACGGTCACTTTCGCCGGAGGGAGAGGGCAGGAGCGTCAGATTCTGTATGCGCCGTTCGACTGCACCGACGACCGTCCCTGCCGCACGGTGATCGAGACCGCCCGCCGGGTCGCTGACGCATCGTACGTCGCCCCCCTGGAGGTCGAGGGGCGCGTGTTCCATCCGGCGCTGGAAGGGACCCAAGAGGTGGCGCTGGCGTGGCGCCTGGTGGAGACCGATGAGAGCTAGCCTGGTTCTACATCCGGCATTCCTGATAGCCCTGGCAGTGCTGCTGATCAACGACCATGCCCTGAAGGCGCTCACACCAGGGCCCATCACCGGGAAGCTATCCGACGTAGCGGGGTTGGTGGTGGCCCCCGTCTTGCTGATAGGCAGCTACGAGTTCGCGGCATCGAAGACGACCTCGGCCAGGTGCGCCCTCGTCGTGTCGATCCTCGTCGGCTGCGGGTTCACTGCGATCCAGGTCCTTCCCGGGGCGGCGGAGGCGTATCGGGTCTCCATGGGTGCCATTCAGGGGCTTGCGCTGAGATCGCCGGGTGTGGAGCGAGCGTTCCATGTGGCAGATCCGTGGGATCTGCTGGCACTGCCCGCCGTGCTGGTCACTCCTCTTCTGGTGCGGCGTCGCACCCGTCTCAAGCCGGGTTCTTCTCCCGCCACTCCTCGTACTCGGACCAGTTCCCCGGAAACCACGTGACCTTCCCGTCTCCTTCGAAGGCGAGGAGGTGGGTGCAGATGCGGTCCAGGAACCAGCGGTCGTGGGAGATGACCAGGGCGCATCCGGGGAAGTCCGCCAGCGCCTCCTCCAGGGCCCGGAGGGTGTCGACGTCCAGGTCGTTGGAGGGCTCGTCCAGCAGGATCACGTTCCCGCCGCGCCGGAGCATGACCCCCATGTGGACGCGGTTGCGTTCCCCACCGGACAGCTCGCCCACCTTCTTCTGCTGGTCGCTTCCCTTGAAGTTGAGAGAGGCGACATAGGCCCGGCTGTTGACCTCCCGGGGCCCGATGCGGAGAACATCGGCGCCCCCGGAGATCTCCTGGTAGACCGTCTTGTGGGGATCCAGCTCGTCGCGATGCTGGTCCACGTAGGCGAGGTCGACGGTGGGGCCGATCTCGATCTCGCCGGAGTCGGGCTTCTCGGATCCGGTCAGCATGCGAAAGAGCGTGGTCTTGCCCGCCCCGTTGGGGCCGATGATCCCCACGATCCCGGCCGGGGGGAGGTCGAAGCTGAGATCCTCCATGAGGACCTGGTCGCCGTACCCCTTGGTGACCCCATCGGCCACGATCACCCTGTCACCCAGGCGCTGGGTGAAGGGGATGCTGAGGGAGAGGGCGGACGGCCTATCGTCCATCTGCTCGGCTTGTGACACCAGCTTCTCGTACTGGGTGAGGCGGGCCTTGCCCTTGGCCTGGCGGGCCCGGGGCGACATGCGCACCCACTCCAGCTCCCGCTCGATGGTGCGGCGCAGCGCCGAGGCCTCCTTCTCCTCCTGGGCGAGGCGGGCCTGCTTCTGCTCCAGCCAGGAGGAGTAGTTGCCCTGGAAGGGACGTCCCCGGCCCCGATCCAGCTCCAGGATCCAGCCGGCTACGTTGTCGAGGAAGTAGCGGTCGTGGGTGACGGCCACCACGGTCCCGGAGTAGTCCTGAAGGAAGCCCTCCAGCCAGGCCACCGACTCGGCGTCGAGGTGGTTGGTGGGCTCATCCAGCAACAGGAGATCCGGATGTGACAGCAGCAGCCGGCACAGGGCCACCCGCCGCCGCTCGCCGCCCGAGAGGGTGACCACGTCCCTGTCGCCGGGGGGCACCCGCAGGGCCTGCATGGCCATCTCCACGTTCCGCTCCAGGTCCCAGGCGTCCACCGCCGTCATCTTGTCCTCCAGGCGCTCCTGGCGGGCTCCCAGCGCCTCGTAGTCGGCGTCGGGTTCGGCCCACGCCGCCAGCACCTGGTGGTACTCGTCTAGGAGGGCGCGTACCTCGGCCGCACCGTCCATCACGTTCTCCAGCACCGTCTTGCCGGGATCGAGGTGGGGCTCCTGCTCCAGCAGGCCCGCAGTGAACCCATCGCCCAGCCGGGCCTCGCCCTCGAACCCGTCGTCCCGGCCTGCCATTATCCGCAGCAGGCTGGACTTACCAGCCCCGTTGGGGCCGATCACGCCGATCTTGGCGCCGTGGAAGAACGACAGGGAGATGTCGGACAGCACGGTCCTGTCCGGCGGGTATCTGCGCGTGAGTCGCTGGGTGGAGAAGATGATGTCCGGCACCCTTCAGAGGGTATCGTCCGGTGCCGTCAACCCCACAACAGAGGTTGCCAGGGGGCGCCGACGGCGTATCCTGTCGATTGCCTCGCGGGCTCACCTGGCTCATCCTCGAGGTCGGTGCAGGTGGATGGGAGACCTCTGTGGAGGGAGGAATGGCCCGATGAACACCCAGATGACCGGCAAGGTGAGGATGGCCGACGACACGGCCGGTGCCGTCACGGTCCAGATCCACCTGGGCGACGAGACCCTCACATTGCTGGCGGCGGGTGGCACCGAGATCGGCACATGGCCTCTGGACGAGGTGGGGATATCATCTCGCCCGGACGGCTTCCATCTGCGGATCGAGGGCGAGGAGGTGATCCTCACGACCGATGACGATGCCCGCTTCGCCCTGGAGCTCGGGATCACCACCCCCACCAACCGACTGGCCCGGATGATGGCCAAGCTCCGGGACGAGACCAGCGCCGGTGAGGTGATGGTGGACCTCACGGAGGAGAGCGAGGGGATCTCCTATCACGAGCCGGAGACCCCGGTCGTCTCCCGGAGAGAGAGCAGGATGTCGAACGGGCTCCCCTATCTGGGTGCCTTGGTGGTGGGGGCGTCGGTGGTGGCGTTCCTGGCCTCCGTGGTGGCGTTGGCCGGGGGACGCGCCATCTCCTTCCCGGGAGATATTCCTGCCTGGCCGGCCATGCTGGGGGCCAGCCTCATCCTGGCGGCAGGAGGCTTCTCCGCCTTCAACACGCACGGGAAGGGACGGGTGAGCATCGGGATCGGAATCGCCCTGGGCCTGGTGGTGATACTCCTCACCACCGGACGGATGCAGGACGTGGGCCTGATCGGCG
The DNA here is from genome assembly GCA_046538055.1 of Actinomycetota bacterium. Classification (GTDB taxonomy): domain Bacteria; phylum Actinomycetota; class Acidimicrobiia; order Spongiisociales; family ZC4RG35; genus ZC4RG17. The sequence continues at coordinate 230 of JBKHJQ010000151.1, read as the reverse complement.
AAGCCCTGCTGGGCTTCACGCTGGCGGTGGTCGCCTCCGGCGTGCTCCTGGCAATCGACACCGCCGGACGCAACGGGCTGGATTGACCACCCTCTACGATTCGTGAGGGTTCGTCATGCCCGAGTTGCCCGATATCGTCGTCTACCTGGAAGCACTGCGGCGGCGGGTGGTGGGCGAGAGGCTGGAAGGAGTCCGGGTGGCCTCTCCCTCGGTGCTACGCACCTACGACC
>JBKHJQ010000150.1:0-6461 GCA_046538055.1 Actinomycetota bacterium | reverse complement strand
GCCTACACCAGCGAACGCGACGCGCTGTATTGGAAGGTGCCCGTCGTGCGCGAGACGTTCCATCACGGAAAGCCCGGGACGGAACTCGACCTGCGCATCTACGATGCCGACTACGACACGATCTTTTGCAAGACGGCGCCATCGGCCTTCTTCCAGACGCCGGTGGCCCAGTTCTTCACCAAGGAGCGGGTCGATACGGTGTTCGTCGTCGGCTGCACCACCTCGGGGTGTATCCGCGCCAGCGTCATCGATGCATTTTCGCACGGATGTCGCGTCATGGTGCCCGAGCCTTGCGTCGGCGACATGGACGAAGGCCCGAACCGGGACAACTTGCGTGATATCGGGCGGCGGTACTGCGACATCTTGAGCCTGGAGGAGGCGATCGGCACCTAGGAGATCATTCGGCGTGCATCCCCGACGATGAGCGCGGGGTGGACGCACGCACAAGCGGAGACGAACGAAGAGGAGGACATGATGACGACACAGGAACTGGGTTTCGCCCCCAACGAGGATCCTTTCGTGGTGGTCCACGGCGGTTTCTACCGGCGGTGGTTCTCGATGATCGACGACATCGGGGAGCTGGAGGAGACGGTGGCCAAGCTGGAAGGGACGACCCAGGACCACTGGGTCCCGGTCTGGAAGGAGGCGGGCCGTCGCCACGAGGAGGAGGGGGACCGCCTGGAGGAGGCCGGTGACCACCAGGGGGCCCGGCGGGAGTACCTCCAGGCCAAGACCTACTACGCCATCGGGCGGTTCCCCGGGGAGATCAGCGAGGTGAAGCAGGAGATCTCGGCCGACTGTGCCCGGGCCTATCTCAAGGCGTGCGCCCATCTGGATCCGCCCATGGAGGTGGTGGACTTCCCCCATCAGGGCCAGACCATCCGCGCCCATTTCCGGGCTCCGGCCTCCGACACGCCCGTGCCGGCCGTCCTGATCATGTGCGGGGCGGACGTCTTCAAGGAGGATCGGGGCTGGGCCCAGGACATGTGCATGGACAACGGCCTGGCCTCCCTGGTGATGGATGGTCCCGGCACCGGCGAGAACCCTTTCCCCTGGGCGCCGGAGTCGGTGTCGGCCTGGGAGGCTGCCATCGACTACCTGGCGGGCCGCCCCGAGGTGGAGGGGGGCCGGATCGGCGCCTTCGGGATCAGCCGGGGCGGCTACTCGGTGATGCAGCTGGCGGGTGTCGCGCCCGACAAGGTGAAGGCGGTGGTGGCCAGCGCCGGCCATCCCTTCGGGTACGTCATGGACGACGAGGAGCTGGAGGAGTTCGTGCGTGTGCGCAACGAACGGGCCACGTGGCGGTTCGGGGCGCCCGACGATCCCCCCTCATTCCCTTCCACGTCGGTGGAGAAGGAGCGGGAGGACTTCAAGCGCTGGGCGCTGTCGGAGCAGGGGATCCTGGACAACATCACCATGCCGGTGCTGATGCTCAACGGGAAGCACGACCATCTCGCCCCCATCGGCAACATCTACTTCATGCTGGAGACCGGCCCCGCCACCGGCAAGGAGGCCCGGGTTTACGCCGACGCCGGCCACTGCGCCTTCAAGTACTTCGACCACTGGGCCCCGGCCACCTTCCGGTGGTTCGCCGAGAAGCTGGGGCAGTGACTCAGCGCTCGATCGGGTAGCCCACGATCGAGCCCCACTCCGTCCAGGAGCCGTCGTACACGCGGACGTTGTCCCGTCCCGCCAGGCGGGTGGCGGCGAACCAGCCCAGGCTGGCACGATGGGACAGGCGGCAGTAGGTCACGACGTCGGCGGAGGCGTCTGCGCCCACCCGGTCCAGCTCGTCCTCGATCTCTGCGGGCGTGCGGAATCTCTGCGCCTGGTCCAGCAGGCGGTCGTGCGGCAGGTGGGCGGCGCCGGGGATGCGGCCCTTGCGCTCTGCCCCGTGGTCGTAGGGAGCGGTGGCGGGCGCCACCCGCTCTCCCCGGTACTCCTCGCCGGAGCGGAGATCCACGAGGACCCGTCCCGGTCGATCCAGTCCCGCCAGGACAACGTCCCGGCCCACCCGGGGAGACTGGTCTTCTGTGCCCGGAGACAGCTTCCCCCGGCGGGGGGAAGGGCGGGACTCCTCGACGGTGGGACGGCCCGCCAGGCGCCACCCGGGGAGGCCGCCGTCCAGTACGCCGGCCACGCCGTCGAGGCCGGTCATGGTCATCACCCAGTAGGCGTAGGTGGCGAACTGGACGGGGTCGCCCGCCAGAACCAGCGTGGTGTCGTCGGAAACCCCCAGTTCCTCCAGCCGGGCGGCCATGGTGGCGGGATCGGGGAACTGGCGGTCCGTCTCGTCCCAGCACAGGTCCTTCCACCAGATCGCCATCGACCGCGGGATCCGGCCGGGTTCGGAGGCAGGTGACCCGGGCGGGTGGAACGCCACCTCCAGGATCACCACGTCGGGATCCTCCAGGTGCTCGGCCAGCCACTCGGGGGATATGAGGTGGGGCACCCGGCTCATCGCACGCGAAAGTCGAAGGAGATCGAGGGGGAGCCCTCCAGGGTGTTGTGGATCTTGCAGGCGCCCGCCACCCGCTCCAGGCTGGCCCGCCGCCGCTTGTCGGCATCGGTGCGCAGCTCCATCGTGGCGCGGATCCGCTCCACGCGGCTGGGTTTCTCGGCCGCCTCGTCCTCCAGCTCCATGGCGATGTCGTCCACCGTGATGCCCTGGCCCCGGGCGAAGTTGATCATGGTTCCGATCATGCAGGCGCCCAGGGCTCCCAGCAGGAGCTCGGTGGGCCGGAATCCGTCGCCCGGTCCTCCTGCCTCCCGGGTGTCGTCCACGATCACCTCGTTCCCTCTCGCCCGGATCGCCAGCCGGCGACCCTCGATCTGTTTCACCTCGACCTGCACGGCACTCCTCGTCTGGGGATCTCAATGGTAGACGTGTAAGGTTGTGCAATCGATTTCGCCTGAAGGATCGGCCGGAGCGAAGGGATCGGCCAGATCGAAGGATCGGCGAGAGCGGTCGAGGAGAAGGAGGTCTCCCCATGAAGCTCGATCCGGGTCAGTACCGGGAGAAGTACGAGAAGTGGGTCCAGTTCATCGCCAAGAACCACCACGGGTCCAACCCCCGGGAGGTGGAGTCCCAGCAGTTCACCCCTCTGCGCAAGCCGCTGGCGGACTCGCGGGTTGCGCTGGTGAGCTCCGCCGGGGTGCACACCGACGACCAGCCCCCGTTCCACGTGGAGACCACCGCCGGGGACTCGTCCTACCGGCTGATACCCGACGACGTGGATCTCTCCCGGCTGAGGTTCACCCATACCCACTACGACACGGCCTCGGCGGAGAAGGACCCCAACGTGGTGTTCCCCCTCGATCGGCTGCACGAGGCTGCGGATGAGGGGAGGGTGGCATCCACCTCGCCGGTGCACATCGGGATGATGGGCTTCAACCCCGACCCCACGGCCATCGCCGAGGAAACGGCTCCCCGGGTGGCCGAGATCCTGACGCAAGAGGAGGTGGACGTCGTCATCGTCGTCCCCGGTTGACCGATGTGCCACCGGTCGGTCGGACTGGTCCAAGCGGAACTCGAGAAGTCGGGCATGGCCACGGCCAGCGTGTGCATGCGTCCCGAGATCTCTCTCGCCATGAAGGTCCCCCGCGGTGCCTACGTCCGCTTTCCCCTGGGGAATCCCTTCGGGGAACCGGGTCGCCCCGACCAGCAGCGCCGGATCCTGGAGGATCTGTTCGAGCTGCTGGAGGAGGCCGAGGAACCGCAACTGGTGGAGAAGCCCTACCGGTGGAGGCGATGGCTGTGAAGCCCCACGAGATCATGGAGGAGAAGACCCGTTCGCTGGAGACTTCGTTCTATGCCCTTCTGGAGGCGTGCGATGACTACCGGCAGGCGGCGGAGAAGCTACTGGCCGCAGAGCACGCGGCCGATGAGCCCCGGGAGCAGCTGGTTCACCGCCTCCAGCAGCTCTCGGGACGGGTGGGCACCATCACACGGATCCTGGAGGACGAGGCCCTCACGGAGATGCTCACGGTGCTGGATCGGCTGTTCACGCTGGAGAGGGCAGAGCGGGGCGAGGACATCTGAGCGGGCTCAGGAGACGGCCGCCAGGAGCCCGACGCGTTCGAGGTCGGCAGCCAGCTCCTCCCGCTCCCCCGCACCCAGCTCGACCAGTGGCGGCCGGACCCCTCCCTGGGGCAGGCCCATCAGATCCAGCCAGGCCTTGAGCTGAGCGATGGGAATGGCGCCCTGCCCGCGGGCAAGCCACGGGTAGCGCATCCAGCGCTGGAACATGGCCCGTTCCTGGTCGAGGGTGGCGTGGATCTTCCAGGCGTCCTCGACGGCCCCTTCTTCGGCCCGGCGGGTGTACTCCAGCACCGGACGGCGTGAGGGGGTCTGGAACATGGCCAGGGCGGGAGTCGACATGAGAGCCTGCAGCCCGTGGTCGAGGTGGAGGCCCAGCCACTCCTCCTCCGCCGCGTCACAGACCACGATCCTCTCACCCACCCGTTGGTGCAACTCCACCACCTGGTCGACCGGCTTGGGATTCTTGATCCCGCATACGGTCTCCAGGTCTGCCAATTCGGCGATCAGGTCGGGGCTGATCGAGTACCCCGAGTAGGCGGTGTTGAACAGGAAGAAGGGCACCCTCGATTCGGAGGTGAGACGCCGGTACCAGTTGCGCACCAGGTCGTCGGAGGGGCGGAGGGGGAAGTAGGGGTTGATGGCGATGACGAAGTCGGCGCCGATCTCCTGGGCGTGGCGGCACAGGGCGGCCGCCTCCGAGTAGACGTGGTGGCCGACATGGGGCATCACCGGCACCCGTCCGGCGGCGGAGTCGACCACCAGTTCGTGGCAGCGAAAGCGCTCCTCCAGGGTGAGGGCCCAGAACTCGCCCATCACGCCCCCACAGAAGATGCCGTCCACCTCCAGGGCCTCGATGTAGTAGTCGACCGACCGCCGGAGATTGCCCTCGTCGATGGATCCATCCGGCTGGAAGGGCGTGGGAATGGCGATCCACAAACCCCGCACCTTCTCGAAGGCGGCCTGTTTGGCGGGACTGAGCGACTCCACGGTGCAGGCACCCTACCCCCTGGCACCGGTATCCGCAATAACGTTTGTGCAGGTGGGGGAACGCGGATCAACGGTACTTGAGGCCGGTGCCGGTGTTGAAGACCACCACTCTCTCCTCCGGTCCCACCCATCCGCCACGGCGCAGACGGGCGAGGGCGGCCCATGCCGCTCCGCCCTCGGGGCAGACGTCCACCCCGGTGGCGGCCGCCAGGTGGGCGGCGGCCGGCTCGATCTCCTCCTCGGGGATGGCCACCGCCGTTCCGCCCGTCTCCCGGATGGCCCGCAGGCACACGAAGCCGCCGATGGGGGAGGGGACCCGCAACCCGTAGGCGGAGGTGTGAGGGTCCTCCCAGGGGCGGGTGCGGTCGTCCCCCGCATCCAGGGCCGCCACCACCGGGGCGCAGCCCGCCGCTTGCACCGACACCAGACGGGGCCGGCCCGCCCCGATCCATCCCATCGTCTCCATCTCGTCGAAGGCCTTCCACATCCCCACCAGCCCGGTTCCCCCGCCGGTGGGGTAGACGATCACCTCCGGCAGGTCACCCTGGAACTGCTCCCAGATCTCGTAGGCCATCGTCTTCTTGCCCTCGATCCGGTATGGCTCCTTGAGCGTGGAGAGATCGAAGTCGTCGGTGGTGCGGTTTTGGGCCAGCCACTTCCCGGCGTCGGCGATGGTCCCCTCCACCAGCCGAACCTCGGCCCCGTAGTGGCGGCACTCCTTCACGAAGGCGGGCGGGGTGTCCTCCGGCATGGCCACCAGCACCGGCACCCCGGCCGCGGCCCCGTACGCCGACAGGGCGCCGGCCGCATTCCCCGCCGAGGGCGCCACCAGCCGGCCCGCCCCCAGGGCGACCGCGGCGGAGACGGCCATGCTCATGCCCCGGGCCTTGAAGGACCCGGTCGGGTTGCGGGCCTCGTCCTTGATCACGGTCACGTCGTCCACGCCCACCAATGGCGTCCAGCCCTCGCTCAGGCTCACAGCCCGGGACGGGGGGACGGGCAGGACCCCGTGGTAGCGCCACAGGGAGGGAACCGTGAGGTCGATGACCCGGTCGGGCGGGGTGTCGGGAGGCAGTTCCAGGTCCACCCGCAGCGGCATCCCGCAATCCGGGCAGGTGGTCTGGAGGCGGTCGGCGGGCCAGGTGCCGGCGCAGGAGAAGCAGGTGAGCGTGGCGAACACGGCGGTGGACGAGTCGGTCATGACGGGAGGATGGCAGATTCCGCAACCGATTGCAGATCCCGGAGCCGACGCGGAAGGGAGCCGCCGGAGCGGCTCCCTTCCTCCTCTCCGCCTGGTGACGGCTCAGAGCGCGTCGATCAGGTTCTGACCGTCGCTGAGGTCGGCCGTGGGGTTGGTGTCGAGACCGTGCAGCTCCTGGGCCTGATGCAGGTAGCTGACGTCGGTGTAGTCCCTCCACGGCAGGTCCTGGGG
>JBKHJQ010000149.1:0-6493 GCA_046538055.1 Actinomycetota bacterium | reverse complement strand
GTCCAGGACCGTGGCGGTCCCGGCCAGGGAAAGCGCCATCAGCGCGGCGAAGACGACCACATAGATGCTCTGAGCCGATGCTCCGCCCAGGAACCAGGCTGCCAGCATCGGAACCAGCATCAAGGGCAGATGCTCGAAGGGAACGTCCAGGTAGGGGAGGCCGCCGTCCAGGATGGCCGCCACCCGGAGCCGGTAGACGGGGGGATCCCCTGCCAGGATCTTCTCCGGGTAGTGGGCCACCCACAGCACCGCCCAGGTGGCGGCCGCCAGCACCAGGAGCACCATCAGGACCCTCCGGCGGGTCCCGCTCATTGTCGGGGGGTGGGTCGTCACGGTGGACGGGAGTGTACGGGAGCAGATGCCGGGGACCGGGATTGACGGCGTGGGCGAGGGAAGGGACATAACCTCGGAGTCGATGGAGAGCACGAGTTCGCTGCTGCGAGCAACCCGGATCATCGTCGTGACGTCGTGGGTGGGGCTAGCCCTGGGCATCCTGGGTTCGGCCACCAGTGACTCCGTGATGCCGGCCCTGTCGGTGGCGGCGGCCGTGACCAGCGGGGTCTTCGTGGCCGTGATGACCTACTTCCCCAAGCACCGGTTGCTGACCGGGGGGATGGCCCTAGAGCTGACGATCGTGGGAGGCGCTGTCCTCACCGTCGCATCCGCCACCCTCACCGGGGTCCTCGACAGCCCCTATGTGCTCATGTCGCTCATTCCCACGCTGCTGGCGGCGATGGCGGGGGGGATGCGGATGGGCCTGACCACCTCGCTCCTGTCCGCCGGGCTCCTCTCGGGAGTCCTGGCCGCCTCCGGCCAGGTAGGGGCGCTGACCGGCAACCTGGGCGTGCTGGCCCTCTTCCCGCTGCTGGCCGTGGTCGTGGCCCGAATCCGCGATCTGCTGGTGGATGTGGAGGAGCGGGCCAGCCACCTGGAGCGGGCCTCCCAGGAGGCGGAGGCGGAGCTGGTCAGGCTGGGCCAGGCCAACGACCTTCTGCGTCGCCTCACGGGCATCTACGCCGAGGGGGGCAGCAATCCGGTGGACGTGGGCCGCTCCGCCATCCGGGCGATCGTGGAGTTCCAGCCCGGCAGCTTCGCCACCGCCACCCTCTTCGACGCCCACGGTCCGGTGGTGGTCGCCCGGGCTGGCACCGACTCCCCGGACTACGTGCGAACCCAGATCCCGCTCGGCGACGGCGATACCACCTCGGGGGTGGTATCGATCGGAACCCCCAGCCCCATCTCGACCGACGACCGGGCCGAGATCGAGAACCTCCTCCGTCCCGTGGGAGTGGCTTTCTCCAACGCCGTGCTCCTCCAGGAGATCGCGGGAGAGGCGGTGCGGGAGGAGCGGCTCCGCCTGGCCCGGGAGCTGCACGACGAGGTCGGCCCCGCCCTGGCCGCCCTCGGCTACTCGCTGGACGGCGCCGCCCTCCAGGCCGGGGACGGACCTCTCCAGGAGGAGATCGCCGGGATCCGCGAAGGCCTGGGGGACGTGGTGGAGGATCTGCGGGCCACCATCGCCGACCTTCGATCCGACGAGTCGGGATCGCTCACGTCCGGCCTGCTGGCCGCTCTGTCGGGGTTCGACACTCCCCCCGACATCGAGATCGACCTCCACGAGCAGCGACCTCCTCGCAGCACGGCTGCCCGCCAGGTTCTGGCGATCGTCACGGAAGCGGTTAGGAACGCCCACCGGCATGCCGATGCAAAGGTGATCAAGGTGACGGGTCTGGTCGACCGCGGACAGGTCGAGATTCAAGTGACAGACGACGGACTCGGTTTCGAGGCCTCACAGGTACCGGAGGGCCACTACGGCCTCATGGGGATGAGGGAGCGAGCCGACCGGATAGGAGCCTCCGTGGACCTACAGTCCGACGACTCCGGTACCACCGTGAGGGTGACCTGGAAGGAAAAGCGATGATCAGAGTCTGGATAGCCGACGACCACACCCTCTTCGCCCAGGGCCTCAGCCGGGCCCTGGACGGCCTGCCCGACATTCGGGTGGTGGGTATCGCCGCCTCCGGGAGCGAGCTCCTGGAGAAGATCCCCAGCCAGCCGGCCGAAGTGTGCATCACCGACCTGGAGATGCCGGGAGGAGGGGGAGCGGCCGTCCTCCGCGGCCTGCGAGACGTGCCGGTGATCGTGGTGACCATGCACGCCTCCGACGAGCAGCGGCGGGCGGCGGCCGCGGCCGGAGCGGCGGGCTTCTTCTCCAAGTCCGCTCCCCTCACGACCATCGCGGCCGCCATCCGGGCCGTGGCCGACGGCGTCACCTTCGACCTGATGAACGATCCCGAGTCCCCCGAGCTCCTGGAGCGCTACTCCTCCCCGGAGCTCGACCCGGGAGCGGCCTCCCTAACCGAGCGGGAGAAGGAGATCCTCCATCATCTCGCCCGGGGCATCTCCGCTACCGACGAGCTGGCCGATATCCTTTTCATATCCCAGAAGACGGTCAAGAACCATCTCGCCTCCATCTTCCAGAAACTGGCGGTCAGCGACCGCACCCAGGCCGCCATCGAGGCGATTCGCCTGGGTCTGGCCGAGGATCCCGACAGCTGAGGAGGGCGCCGGATCGAATGGGCCTGTCGGCCCAAGGCAGGAACTCAAGTCACCCGCGATCATTTCCGATTGATAGGCCGCAAGCTCTCCCTAGGAGAACTCGAAAGGAGGACTCATGCTTGCTCTGTGGAACAAGGTGACCGCCTTCCTCACCGATGAGGATCGTGGCGCCAGCATGGTGGAGTACGCCCTGTTGGTCGTGCTCATCGCCATCATCGCCATCGTGGCGATCACGCTGGTCGGTGACGAGGTGTCCCAGGCATTCTCGACCGTCGGCAACTCGCTCGACAGCGCCTGATCCATCCATATCGTTGGGGGGAGCTCAGGCTCCCCCCAACCCGACCCCCTCTCCAGACATGACTCGACTCATCACAACCATCTCCCAGACCCTGACCCGGCTTCGCCGCACGGAGGTGGGCGCCTCGATGGTCGAGTATGCCCTCCTGGTGGCGCTCATCGCCATGATCGCCTTCGCCGCCCTCGCCTTCGCCGGCGACGAGCTCTCCACCACCTACTCCGACATCGCCGTCAGCGTCCAGGACGCCGGCAGCTGATCCGGTCCCGACGGCCGTCGGGACACTCTCGCTCCTCCGGAAGCCTTTCTTCCCCGGCTTCCCCCATCTTCTCCGTCAGGGTCTCTGCAGGACGACGAAGTCCTCGTCCTGGTAGGTCTGGTTCCAGCCGGCCGCCGCCAGCCGCCCTATCAGCGGCTCATCGTCCTGTAGCAGCGCCTCCTGGATGGACCAGCGCTCGAACTCCTCCTCCCAGCCGGCGGTGGACCGGCGGACGTCGCTGAAGGTCCGCATCTGCTCCCCGTACAGCTCGGCCCGGTCGTCGATGTACACCCTCCGGCCCGGCCACTGCCGGTAGATGAGCCACCCGCCGGTGGCGTCGTCGTGGAATACCCGCTCGGCCGACAGATGCCCCGCAGCCTCGATCGGGAACCTCTCGTTATCCACCGGCTCCTCGGGACTGAGCACGAAGGGGAAGAGGGCCACCACCATTGCCAGCACCAGGCCCGCGGGCCGGGCCGTGAGCGACGTCCTCACAGGAATCGTCATCCGCCCCAGAATGGGTGCCAGGCCGATCCAGGCGGGCGGGACCGCCCGGTTGGCGCTCACTGCCAGGGCGAGGAAGGGGATCAGCAGGACCCAGTCGGACCGTTGGATACGTCCCTTCTGGGCCAGCCAGATGAGGGCCAAGAATCCGGCGAAGACGGGTAGGAACGGGAGGGACAGCAGGTCCGGTGTCTGCCACTCGCTCATGAGGTCGATGGCGTCCCGGTTGCGGGTGAATGCCAGGAGGATCTCCATCACCCCCAGGCCATGGGCGGTGAGGAGGGTGGGCAGGCCAATGAGGATGAGCTCTCCCAGCCTTCTCCAGCCCAGCCCCCGCCCGATGGCCCGCAGGCCCAGAAACGCCAGGCCGATGGCGAACGAACCGTGCACCGAGGCCCACAACCACAGGAGGAGGGGAAGCGCCCAGCGCAGGCGCCGGTCGTCGTCGGCCACCACCACCGCCGCGAAGAGGGGGAAGGAGAAGATGACCGGACGGGGGTTGATGAAGGCGGCGAAGGCGATGGATGTGGCCACCAGGTACACCACCACCGAGATCACCGACCGGGATCGCCGGTAGGCCAGGACCCCCAGCAGCAGGAACGTCACCGCCGCGCACAGGGTGGTGATGAACGGCGCCACCGACAGCCCTCCCCAGGCGTCCAGGGGGGCGTAGAGGATCTCTGCCAGCCAGGACTGGGTTCGCCACGGCTCCCCCGCCATGGTGAAGCTGAACGGGTCGGTGGTCAGGACCTCGCCCAGGTCGATCTGGCGCTCGCCCGCCCGCACATGCCACAGGTAGGAGTTGTCGTTGAAGCTGCGCCCGAAGCCGTAGGCAGCCACCGCCCATGGCAGCAGCAAGGCGGCATGCCAGATGGTGAATCGCCCGAGGCGTCCTCGGCCTGCCACCCGGGGCGGCCTATCCGAAGGCGTCGGCGATCTGGAGGGCGGCCGGGCCCAGGAGGACGATGAACAGCGACGGGAAGATGCAGAACACCAGCGGGAACACCAGCTTGACCGGGGCGGCGAACGCCTTCTCCTGGGCGCGCTGGCGGCGCTTGACCCGCATCTCCTCGGCCTGGACCCTCAGCACCCGGGCGATGGCCACACCGAAGGCCTCCGCCTGCAGCATGGCCAGCAGGAAGGAGCGGAGCTCGTCCAGGTCGGTGCGGTCCATGAGATGGCGCATGGCGTCCCGGCGGCTGACACCCACACGGGTCTCCTGCAGCATCCGGAAGAACTCCTCCGACAGCGGGCCGGGAACGGTTCCCACCACCCTCGCCAGAGCCGAGTCGAACCCCAGGCCGGCCTCCACCGAGATGACGAGCAGGTCCAGGATGTCGGGAAGGGCCTTCTGCATGGCGGCCCGGCGCTCGTCCACCTTGCGGGTCAGCCAGGCGTCCGGCCCGAAGAAGCCCAGAGCGATGGGGAAGATGAGCATCGCCCACCTCTGCAGGCCTTCCAGGCCGATCCCCTGGAGGAAGAAGGCGAGGACGATACCCACGATGGTGGTGAGGACCTTGATCACCGCGAAGGCGGGGGCATCCAGGTTCCCGGGGCTGCCGGCCAGCATCAGCTTGCGCTGGGTCTTCTCCAGGTAGCCCACCGGGGTGAAGCGCTTGATGAGCGCGCCGGCCCGCATGATGACCGGGGCCACGGCCCGCTCGGACAGCGGCTTGGCCAGGGTGTCCTCCCGGAGGGCGTCCTTGCCGTAGACGGCCAGGCGGTCGGTGGCGGTCTGCTGGGCCCGCATCACCCCGTTGCCGATCCACATCACCACGAAGGCCACGAAGAGGAATGTGGCGGCCAGCCCGACTATCAGTAGAGGTTCCACTATCGCCTCACACGTCGATGTTGATGATCTTACGCAGCCACAGGATGCCGCCCGCCATCAGGACCAGCCCGGCACCGATCGCCACCCGCCCCATCGTGTTCTCGAATAGAGGAGCTATGTAGTCGGGGTTGCTGGTCCACAGGAACAGCCCCATGGCGAAAGGAAGGGCCCCCAGCACGAAGGCGGAGATGCGGCCCTCGGCGGTGAGGGCCCGTATCTCCCCTCGCAGGCGGTTGCGCTGCAGCATGGTGTCGGCCACGGTCTGGAGGACCTCCGCCAGGTTGCCGCCTACCTCCCGCTGGATCTCGATGGCCATCACGGCCCACTCGAAGTCGGTGGACTGGGTGCGCTCCGTGATGCCGTTCAGGGCCTCGGTGACCGAACGCCCCAGGCGTGCCTCGGCGATGGCCCGCCCGAACTCGCGGGCGGTGGGGTCGGGCGCCTCCGCTGCCACCGCTTCCACGGCCTGCAGGAGGGAGTAGCCGGCTCGAAGCGAGGTGGAGATGAGGGTGAGCGTGTCGGGGAGCTGCGCCTCGAACTTGCGCTTCTCCCGGTTCCCGGCCCAGTTGATGAACCCGAACACGAGGAGGATGAACAGGACGAAGGCCACGATCGACCCGACCGGCCCCGCATACAGGCCTCCGAAGAGCGCCGCCACGATGGAGATGCCGATGGCGGCCATGATCGCCTCCCCTGGCGACAGGGGTATGTTGGCCTGCTCCAGGGCCGAGTTGACCCCGGATGTGAGTCCGCGCCGCTTGACCTGCTCCTCCGCCGCCTGGGAGAAGCGGCGCAGCAGTGGCAGGCGGTCCAGGAAGCCCTTCTTCTCCTCCACCTGGCCACCGCGGCGGCCGTAGGCCTGGAGGCGGCGGGCGAAGGCGCCTCCCCCCTCTTCTTCCTTGCGGCCGAAGAGGATCCACACGAACAGGCCCAGGGCCGCTCCCGCCCCCAGCGCCCCGATCAGCATCATCGTCTGGGGGGAAGCGGGCAGGCCCTCCTCGGGAATGAACGTGTTTGGCTCGGGGAACGTCTGGGAGGTCACCGC
>JBKHJQ010000148.1:0-6526 GCA_046538055.1 Actinomycetota bacterium | reverse complement strand
GGCCATCGTCGAGCCCTTCGCCCCCCAGATTTGAAGATACGGGTTCCCAGCCGGTATCATCTTCCCCTGGCTCGTGGTTCCGCCGTGCCCTCATGGGGAGCTGCTGGCCGCGTCCCCGAGCACCCTCCACGTGCGATGTGCCGTCGCCGGTGTCGGCTGCAGGGCGTAACAAGCTAATCCTGAGAGAGTCGAAGTGCCGGTGCTCGCCATCGGCCCGACGGAAACGTCTGGAGATACCAATGAAGGTGCGTCCTTCGACAAAGAAGATGTGCGAGAAATGCCGCATCATCCGGCGTCGCGGGCGCGTGTGGGTGATCTGTCCCAATCCGCGTCACAAGCAAAGGCAGGGGTGATCGACTGATGGCACGTATAGCTGGAGTGGACCTGCCCCGGGACAAGCGCCTGGACATCGGGCTCACGTACATCTACGGGATCGGGCGCAGCCGTGCCGCCCTGGTGTGTGAGGGAACAGGCATCGAGGCCGGCACCAAGATCCGGGAGCTGACCGACGACGAGGTCGCCCGCATCCGCCGCTTCATCGATCAGCAGTTCGAGGTCGAGGGTGACCTGCGCCGCGAGGTGCAGCAGAGCATCAAGCGCAAGATCGAGATCGGCACCTACCAGGGGATCCGCCACCGGCGCGGACTACCGGTGAGGGGCCAGCGCACCCACACCAATGCCCGGACCCGCAAGGGACCGCGCAAGGCCATCGCCGGGAAGAAGAAAGTGAAGAAGTAGGAGAGACGTGGCTAGGCAGCAGAAACAGTCCCAGAAAAGGGTGCGCCGGCGTGAGCGGAAGAACATCGCGCACGGCCAGGCCCACATCAAGGCCAGCTTCAACAACACCATCATCACCATCACCGACCAGACCGGGGCAGTCGTGGCCTGGACATCGGGTGGGTCGGTGGGATTCAAGGGCTCCCGCAAGTCCACGCCCTACGCCGCCCAGGTTGCGGCCGAGGAGGCCGCCCGGCGGGCGGGTGAGCACGGCATCCGCAAGCTGGACGTGATCGTCTCGGGCACCGGCTCGGGCCGCGACACGGCCGTCCGCACCTTGCAGAACATGGGGATGGAAGTGAGCGGTGTGCGGGACGTGACGCCCATCCCCCACAACGGGGTTCGACTCAAGAAGCGCCGGAGGGGTTGAGAGTGGCCAGGTACACAGGACCCAAGCACAAGGCATGCCGCCGGGCCCGCACGCCCCTATGCCAGTCGAAGAAGTGCCCGGTCGACCGTCGACCCTATCCCCCCGGCGAGCACGGGCGGGGACGGATCCGGGAGAGCGACTATCAGGTCCAGCTTCGGGAGAAGCAGAAGCTGCGTGTCATGTACGGCGTGCTGGAACGGCAGTTCCGTCGCTACTACGAGGAGGCGGCCCGCCGGCCCGGCATCACCGGTGATGCCCTTCTCCAGATCCTCGAGACCCGTCTCGACAACGTCGTATGGCGGTCCGGACTGGCGGCGACCCGTCCCCAGGCCCGCCAGCTCGTCAACCACGGCCACTTCGAGGTGAATGGTCGCAAGGTCGACATCCCCTCCTACCAGGTCAAGAAGGGCGATGTCGTCACCGCCAAGGAAGCATCACGGGACCTCGTGATCATCCAACACGCCATCGACACACTCGACCGAATGACACCTGAGTGGCTGGAGGTCTCTCTGGACGAGCGGCGGATCACGGTGCGGGATATCCCCAGCCGCGATCAGATCGACACCGCCATTCAAGAGCAGCTGATCGTCGAGCTCTACTCGAAGTGAGGAGTCCCAAGTGCTGATCGTTCAACGACCCCACATACAGGAGGAGCAGGTCGCCGAGAACCGCTCCCAGTTCGTGGTCGAGCCCCTCGAGCCGGGATTCGGCTACACCCTCGGCAACACCATGCGTCGGACGCTGCTGTCCCGCATCCCGGGAGCGGCCGTCACCTCCATCCAGATCGAGGGCGTGGAGCACGAGTTCTCCACGGTGGAAGGCGTAGTCGAAGACGTCGTCGACCTGATTCTCAACATCAAGCAGATCGTGGTCCGTATGGAGGATCCCGACCCCAAGACCCTCTACCTCTCCTCCAAGGGAGCCGGAGAGGCCACCGCCGGCGATCTCAAGGTCCCCGCCGGGGTGGAGGTGGTCAACCCCGATCTCCATCTCGCCACGCTGTCGGCCAATGGCCGCCTGGAGATGGAGATGACCGTGGCTCAGGGAGTGGGATACCGGGGCGCCGAGTTCAACAAGGAGAGCGGCCAGCCGATCGGGGTGATCCCTGTCGACTCCATCTTCTCCCCGGTGCGCAAGGTCGCCTACCGGGTGGAGAACACCCAGGTGGGTCAGATGACCAACTACGACAAGCTCATCCTGGACGTGGAGACCAACGGCGCGGTCGATCCCGGCGAGGCCGTCTCCTCGGCCGGAAAGACCCTGCGGGAGCTGATGGGCCTCTTCGCAGACATGGCCGAGGGAGTGGGCCTGGAGCTGGGAGACGTGGAGCCGGAAGGCACCGGATCCCCCGACCTCGACCTCCCCATCGAGGCGCTCGATCTCTCCGAACGTCCCCGCAACTGCCTGCGTCGAGCCCAGATCAAGTCGGTGGGTGAGCTGGTGGCGAGGACCTCCGACGATCTCCTCAACATCACCAACTTCGGCCAGAAGAGCCTGGAGGAGGTCGTGGCCAAGCTGGACGAGCTGGGCCTGTCCCTGGCCGACGCCGGACATTCCGGAGGCGAGTGATGCCGCGTCCCAAGAAGGGTCCCCGTCTGGGGAGTGGTCCCGCCCATTCCCGGCTCCTCCTCTCCAACCTGACGGTGGCGTTGATCAACCAGGGCCGGGTCGAGACCACCCTGGCCAAGGCGAGGGCGGTGCGTCCCGTGGCGGAGAGGGTCATCTCCCGGGCCCGGGTGGACGGATCCCACAACCGGCGGGTGGTGCGGCGCACCATCACCGACCGTGAGGCTCTGAGCCGGCTGTTCACCGAGGTCGCACCCCGATACTCCGATCGGGAGGGCGGCTACACCCGGATCGTGAAGCTGGGCCCTCGCCGTGGCGACGGCACGGAGATGGCCGTGATCGAACTGGTCTGACGGGGCCTAGGTATCACGTACCTCCACACGAGACGCGATCCAGTCGCGCGCCTCGCGTAGGCGTTCCGCCGCGTCTCCCGCCGAGCGGGCGATGGGGTCGCCGATCCAGACCCTCACGGTGGCCCCGGGCTGGAACGGCCACATACGATTGAGCTGCCACGAACCGGACACCGCCACGGGCACGACCGGGAGCCGGTCGGCCGCCTCCAGCAGCGCTCGTGCTCCGGCCCTCTTGAACGGCTTGAGGGTCCCGTCCCGGGAGCGGCTCCCCTCCGGGAAGATGACCGCCGAGCGGTTGCGCTCCTGCACCCGCCGGCCGAAGGAGCGGATCTCGGCCAGCGCCTGAGCGGCGTTGGCGCGATCGATGAGGGCGTGCCCTCCCTTCTTCAGGTTGAGGGACACCGAAGGTATCCACCGGCCCAGCTCCGCCTTGGCCACGTACTTGGGGAGGTTGCTGAAGAGGGCTCCCCCGATGAGGGCGATGTCGAACAAGGACTGGTGGTTGGAGATGACCAGGTAGCCGGTGCGGGGCTGCACCAGCGGAGAGCGTTCCAGCTGCAGATGCGTTCCGAACAGGCGGAAGACACCCATCAGCGTCGCCTGCAGAGCCCCCATCACCCACTCGAAGCCGGTGAGAGAGAAAGGCCGCACCACCCTCCCCACGGCGTCGTAGGCGACGAGAACGGCCCCGAAGGTGACGAGGAACGGGATCGTCACCACCCAGCTCACGAACTTCTTCACAGCCATGAGTCTAAGTACGCTGCGGGACGACCATGAGTCCCGATCCCACCCCTTTCCTGGTGTTCACGCGCGACGAGTGGTCCGCCCTGCGGGCCTCCACCCCCATGACCCTGTCCGCTCAGGATGTGGAGGCGATGAGGGGCATCAATGTGGCTCTCTCCCTCGATGAGGTCGAGCGGGTCTACCTTCCCCTCTCCCGTCTCCTCAACCTCTACGTGCGTGCCAGCCAGTCCCTCTTCTCGGTGACCGACACATTCCTGGGCAAGCCCACCACCCGCGTTCCGTACGTGATCGGCATTGCCGGATCCGTGGCCGTGGGGAAGTCGACCACGGCCCGGGTCCTCCAGGCTCTGCTCTCCCGCTGGCCGGACCATCCCCGGGTGGACCTGGTCACGACCGACGGGTTCCTCTGGCCCAATGCCGTGCTGGAGGAGCGGGGCCTCATGGAGCGGAAGGGCTTCCCGGAGAGCTTCGATCGGCGAGGGCTCCTCGAGTTCGTGTCGGATCTCAAGTCGGGCCGATCCCCGATGACCGCGCCTGTCTACTCGCACAAGGACTACGACGTCATTCCGGGGGAGTTCCGCACGGTGGAGGATCCCGACATCGTCATCCTGGAGGGGCTCAACGTGCTGCAGGGGGGCGGGCAGGGGACCTACGTGTCCGACTACTTCGACTTCTCGATCTACGTCGATGCCGATCCCTCCAATGTGGAGCAGTGGTATGTGGATCGTTTCCTCACGTTCCGGGACACGGCCTTCCAGGACCCCGGAAACTACTTCCACCGGTACTCGCGGCTCACCGACGAGGAGGCCCGGCGGGAGGCTGCCAGGATCTGGAACGAGATCAACCGCCCCAACCTGGATGAGAACATCGCCCCCACCCGGGAGCGCGCCACCCTGATCCTGGACAAGGGTGCCGACCACCGGGTGGAGCGAGTCTTCCTGCGGAGGATATGACGATGGCAGAAGGGCCGCCCGACGATCTCCTGGCCGGTCTCCTCGCCTCCAACGAGGACTACGCCGCTTCCTACCCGGGCGGGAAGCCGGCCCGCCCCGGGAGGGGACTGGCGGTCGTGGCCTGCATGGACGCCCGCCTCGACGTCTACTCGGCGCTGGGACTGGAACCGGGAGACGCCCATGTGATCCGCAACGCCGGCGGGATCGTGACCGACGACGTGATCCGGTCGCTGTGCCTCTCCCAGAGGCTGCTCGGAACCGAGGCCATCGTCCTCGTCCACCACACCGACTGTGGCCTGGAGGGCGTCTCCGACGACGAATTCGACCGGGCCCTCGCGCAGGAGACGGGCATCTCCCCCCGGTGGCGAGCCGGCGGGTTCGACGATGTGGAGGCCTCCGTCCACAGGTCGATGGAGAGGCTGGCCGACACACCCTTCCTCCCCAACCGCGAGCACATGGCCGGTTTCGTGTTCCACACCGACTCGGGTCGTCTGCGGCGGGTGCACACGCCGCCATGACAGTCCCCCTCTAGTACCCTCCCCGGCCATGCGCGCACTGAGACGGGCCCTGCGGGCGTCCCTGTTCGACCGCAAAGCCCACACGGAGCTCTTCTTCGACTCCGACGCCACGGCCGATGCCGTCCTCTTGGTGGCGGCCGTCCAGGCGGTGGTGTACGTGGGGCAGGTGGTCCGCATCGGGTTCGGGGCCTTCTCTCTCACCGGGCTCCTGGAGACCGTGATCTTCGGGCTGATCGGGTGGTTGATCCTGGCCGGGGCCACCTGGCTGGCCGCCACCCGGCTGTTCGAGGGAAGCGGCCAGCTTCAGACGATGATGCGAATGCACGGGCATTGTGAGCTGCCGGTGGTGCTCGCCGTGGCGGGACCCATCGGAGCGGCGGCGGGCCTGGTCTGGTCGGTGGCGGCCAAGATCGTGGCCACGGCCGAGGGAGCATCCCTCGACACCATCAAGGCCCTGGCTTCGGTTCTCTTGGGATTCGCCCTGGTGGTCCTGGTCCGGTTGCTGTTCCGCCTCCCGTTCATGGCGCTCGGCGGCCTGTTCTGAGCCGGTGCCCACCGTCCGGATCGACCTGGCCTACGACGGCTCCGGCTTCCACGGCTTCGCCCGCCAGCCGGACGTTCGCAGCGTGCAGGGCGATCTGGAGGAGGCCCTGGCCCGGTTCCTGGGGGTGTCCTGTGAGACCACCGGGGCGGGGCGGACCGACCGGGGAGTCCACGCCCGCCACCAGGTGGTATCCCTGCAGGTGGAGTCCCTCCCCGACCTGGAGGGCCTGAGCCGGGCCCTGAACGGGATACTGGGACCGGAGGTGGCGGTATGGTCGGTGAGCGAAGCACCGCCCGGCTTCGACGCTCGCTTCTCGCCCACCTGGCGCTCGTACCGCTACCACATCGACCCGCGGGCGGCGGCCGATCCGCTCACCCGGAGCTGGGTCTGGCATCTGGGGCGGCCCCTGGACATCGGGGCCATGGAGCGGGCGGCGGCCGCTTTTCGAGGAGAGCACGACTTCGCCAGCTTCTGTCGTCGCCGACCCGGCGCCACCACCGTACGGGAGGTGCTGGAGGCCCGGTGGGTGACCGAGGGCCCGCGGGTGGTGTTCCGGGTGCGGGCGAGGGCCTTCTGCCACCAGATGGTCCGCTCGCTGGTGGGTCTGTGTGTCGACGTGGGGCTGGGGCGGGTGGAGGCCGAGCGGGTCCCCGAGGTGATGGCCGCTCGCGATCGCCAGGAGGTGGGCACGGTGGCTCCTC
>JBKHJQ010000147.1:0-6546 GCA_046538055.1 Actinomycetota bacterium | reverse complement strand
GTGTAGGCCAGGATCGGCTTGGCGGGCAGCCGGGTCAGGACCACCTCCTCCTCGTAGGTGAACCCTTCGATGGTGGGATAGGTGCCCTTCCCGCCACCCTGCCAGGTGCCGGCCAGTGCCTGCATCAGGTCGATCACTCCGCCAGGGTACGCGAGTGCGTCCCCGGGCGGAGATACCCTGGCGGCGATGACGGCCATCGCACGAGCATGGCGCCAGATCCCCTCCGCCATCGGGGCGGCGGACCGGGGCGGCGGGCGGTTCCTCCTGCTGTCCGCCCTCACCGGCGTGGGCGTGGGTGCGGGGACGTGGGCCCTGGTGGAGATGCTGCACCTGGTGCAGCTGCTCCTGCGCGGCGTGACCGGCTCGGGGATGGGATGGATTCTGCTCACGGTGCCGCTCGGCCTCCTGGCGGCATGGGCGATCGCCACCTACGCCGCCCCCGAAGTCCAGGGCGACGGGGTTCCCGAGGCGGCGGCGTCCCTGATCGTGCGGGGCGGGCACATCCGGGGTCGCGTCGCCCCCCTCAAGATCCTGGCTACCGGCATCACGCTGGGATCGGGAGGCTCCGGGGGGCGGGAGGGCCCCATCGTCCTGATCGGGGCCTCCATCGGCTCCAAGATCGCCCGCATGTTCGGGCTGGGGGAGGACCAGGTGCGCTCCCTGGTTGCGGCGGGCGCGGGGGCCGGTATCGGTGCCGCTTTCAACGCTCCCATCGCCGGGATGCTCTTCGCCCTGGAGGTGATCCTCTCCAGCTTCGCGGTCCGTCACATGTCGTCCATCGTGGTGGCCTCGGTGGCGGCGGCCATCACCAGCCGCTCCCTGGTGGGTGAGGAGCTGGCGCTCAACGCCCGCGGCTGGGATCTCGGCAGTTTCTGGGAGCTGATCCTCTATGCCGGGCTGGCGCTGGTGGTGGTGGCGGCAGCCTGGGTCTTCCTGCGGATCCTGGACCGCCTGGAGGGCTGGATCCACTCCCGCGGCTATGACCGGTCATGGCTCCGCCCGGTCGGTTTCGGCCTGGTGGCCGCCGGGTTGATCGTGGCAGAGCCCCTCCTCCTGGGTACCGACCAGGCCCGGCTGTACGGCACCGGACAGGAGGTGACGAGCTTCATGCTGGAGTCCGCCACCGGTGTTCTCAGCGACACCGAGAATGTCGGCCAGCTCTGGTGGGTCCTGGGGCTGGTGGCGGTCGGCAAGATGCTGGCCACGAGCCTCACCCTCGCCTCCGGGGCGTCTGCCGGCGCCTTCATGCCGTCACTGTTCGTCGGGGCGATGCTGGGAACGGCCTTCGCCAAGCTGGTGGGGCCGCTGTGGGGCATAACCAGCCTCAGCACCGGGCCCTTCGCGGTGGTGGGGATGGCAGCGATGTTCGCCGCCATGGCGCGGGCGCCGCTCACGGCCGTGCTCCTGGTGTTCGAGGTGACCGGGCAAAGGGAGTACGGGCTGATCCTCCCACTCATGCTCACCGCCATACTCGCCTCCTTCCTGGCCGATCGGGTGCATCGAGAGAGCGTCTACACGATGCCGCTTCGGCGCCGGGGGATCTCCCAGGTCCGGCGGGGGGAGGTCGACATCCTCGACACCGTCTCGGTGGGCGACGTCATGTCGCGGGCGAGGGTGATAGCCGGCCTGGACACGGCGGTGGCGGACCTG
This sequence comes from Actinomycetota bacterium, assembly GCA_046538055.1. GTDB lineage: Bacteria > Actinomycetota > Acidimicrobiia > Spongiisociales > ZC4RG35 > ZC4RG17. Next base: position 4,896 of record JBKHJQ010000147.1, on the reverse strand, counting down.
AAGCGGGACCTGGACCGTCACCGGTCCCACGGTGCCCCCGTGGTGGACCAGGACGGGGCGCTGGTGGGAGTGGTCACCGTGGGCGACATCGCCAACGCCCCCGATGGGGATCTGACACCGGTCTCGACGGTCATGACCCGCCGTCCTGTCACCGTCACACCCGAGACGCCGGTGTCCCAGGCCATGGAGAGGATGGCGGCGCTGGCCGTGGGCCGCCTTCCCGTCGTGGCGACGGATGATCCGCTTCGCCTGGTGGGGCTGTTCCGGCGGGAGGACGCCGTCCGGGCCTATCACGAGGCGCTGGGGTCGCGCACAGACCACCACCTCATCCGGGCACGGCTCGATCAGCGCACCCAGCCCGGTGCGGGCTACTACGACTTCCGGGTTCCGCCCGGCTCCATCGCAGACGGGGTGGCGGTCAAGGACGTCTCCTGGCCAGAGGGCTCCACCCTGGTGTCCGTGCGCCGAGGCCGTCAGGTCCTGGTGCCGGGCGGCAACACGCTTCTGCGGGCGGGGGACGTGGTCACCGCCTTCGGAAGCGAGGCCTCCCGGGAGACCATGATCGAGCGACTCAACGCCGGGGCGGACGAGCCCACCGCCGAGATCCCGCTCGTCGCCGAGGATGAGGAGATGGGCAACGAGCCCGGGCCTACAATCTCCTCACCCAGCGATCCGGGAGACAAGGGTTGAGTGACATCGGGATCATCCTCATCGTGTTGGCGATCGTGCTATTCGCCGTCAACTGGTACATCGAGCGGTCGCGCAAGCAGCGGGGGATCGAGCGACCCAAGCGGGAACGGCGGCGTCAGGAGCCGGCCACAGAGGAGCCCGACTTCGTGCATCCCCGTCCCGGGGTATCCGCCTTCCACGTCCACGAGAACGAGGCCCGGGTCACCTTCGACGTGCCCTACCCGCCGGAAGGTGACGATGTGCTGTCCGATCTCCTGGTGGGGGAGGCGGTGGAGGTGGTGCGGGAGAAGCGCCACTCGCTCCCCATCAGCGACGTCACCGAGGTGGTCGTGTTCGCCGGGAAGGACCAACCACGGGAGGTGGGCCGGATGTCGCTGGAGACTCCCGGCGTGCTTCCCCCTCCCAGCCGGATGACCGACATCCTCAACCTGACTTCCATCGGGGCCGATCCCCTGGCGGCGGAGTTCGGGGAGGAGCCCGCGGCCGTTCCCGAGACCGTGGCGCCGGCCCGCAGCGACGAACTGGAGCCGGTGGGGTCGATGATCAGACTCCCCAAGGCCGTGAGTACCGGCCTGCGCGCTCAGGGGATCGATCCGGAGACCATGACCGCCACCGAGCTCGTGACCGGCGTGCTCTCGCTCTTCGGATACACCGTCACGCCCGGTATCGCCGAGGGCCACTTCACCGCCACCAAGGCAGGAGCCTCCACCTTCATCATGAGCGACCCCTACTCCTCGGGGGACTACCCGGAGGTGGAGGACTCCACCATCCGGCGGTTCGTGGTCGCCTTCGAGCAGTCCGGCGCCGATCGGGGAATGCTGGTCTCGGAGAAGTACGCCCCGTTCTCCATCCACGACGTGGAACGGCGCGATCCCCGCATCCGGTTCGTGACCCGCGAGCGCCTCCAGAAGCTGGTGGACTCGATGGCCCTCAGCTGACTCCCGGGGCTCACGGGTGTTCTGGGGGCGGGCGGGAACCCGACGGGGGTCCGGATACGTCTCTATCGGCGTGGCATCCTCGGAGGAGGGCTAACATTGATGCCCAAAGGAGGTTTCGACCATGTTGAGCGGCATCAGAGGCGGCGAGCTGCTGATAATCCTGGCGGTGGTCCTGTTGCTCTTCGGAGCTCGCAAGCTGCCGGAGCTGGCTCGCTCGCTGGGTGCGTCCGCCAAGGAGTTCCGCCGGGGCATCTCCGAAGGCGGCACCGACAGCGGCACCGAGGACGACCAGTCCCAAACCAAGACGGACTGACCCCGTCCTTCCCCGGGACGATTTGTCTCCCGTCCGGGAACCGAAAGCCATTGCGCTTCGTTGAGGCGCATAGGGACGGCATATGAGCGATGGCCCGCTGTCCTGGGAAGAAGTGGCACGCACTCATGGGCGGAAGATCTACAACTTTGCCTACCGGCTGTGCGGGGATCCCCACGACGCGGCCGACCTCGTCCAGGAGGTACTGCTGCGGGTTCGGCGGGGGCTCGCCTCCTACCAGCCGGGATCGTTCGACGGCTGGCTGTGGCGGATCACCCACAACGCATTCATCGACGAAGTGCGCCGCCGGCAGCGCCGCCCGGTGGCACCTCTCCCCGATGCCATCGATCGCTGGGATGCCCACTCCGCTCCCGGGGCCGACGAGGAGCTCGACACGATGCGCCTGGGAGAGGACGTACAGGCGGCGCTGGGTGACCTCCCCTTCGAGTTCCGGGAGGCGGTCGTGATGTGTGACGTCGTGGGGCTCAGCTACGAAGAGATAGCCGAGGCCGTGGCCGTGCCGATCGGGACGGTGCGGAGCCGGATCCACCGGGGCCGCCGCCTGCTCCGGATCGCCCTCGCCCAGGAGGAGGTGGGGTGAGCCACCTCGACGAGCTTCTCTCGGTCTATCTGGACGGTGAGACCACGCCCGCCGAATCCCGCCGTGTGCGCGTGCACCTAGGGGAGTGCCTGCGCTGTCGCCACCGCCTCCAGGCGCTGCAGGAGGCCCGGGCCGCGGTCCGTTCCCTACCCGTGCTGGAGATGCCCCCCGAGCTCCTACCCGCCCCCACCACGACAGAGCCTCCCCGCCGTCGCACACTGTGGCTGGGGGCAGCGGCGGCGGCGGCCGCCGCACTGGTCGTGGCCACCGCGGCACTCAACGCTCCCCGCTCCGAGCCCATCGACCTCTCCGATCTGTCCCGGCAGATCGGGGCGCGGGCCGCCCTGGAGGCAGGCTCCGGCACCATCAAGGTCGTCATGCCGGGAGTGGTGACGGAATGAGCCTCCCTGTCGTCCTGATGGCGGCCGTCATGGTCGGCTCCCCCTTGATGGGAGACGTGGGAGGCTACCTGGAGAGGTCCTCCGAGGCCGAGTTCCGGGGAGAGCAGCTCGTCTCCTGCGACACACCGGACGGGGAACGGAGGTCGGTCTTCCAGCTGGCCCAGGTCGACGGCGGGGCGGTGGCGTGGGAGGAGGGGGAGGAGGCTCCCATCGTGGGTGTGGCCCCCGGCCTGAGCGTCACCGTCACCGGGGAGGTGGTGGAGTCGTCGGTGGTCGAGGGTTCCCAGGTCGTCTCACCCGATCGCTACTCCGTGGAGGAGAGGGAGGAAGGGAGCTATCTGGGGCGCCGCACCGAGGACGTCTCGCTCCTCCGTGACGACGTCGAGAGGGTGCGGCTGACGGTGGACGCCGCCACCGATGCGGTCCTGCGTACCCTCACCTACCGGGCGGACGGATCCCTCTACTGTGACCGCCGCCTCCTGTCCTTCGACCAGGACGTGAGCCGAGTGCCGGAGGTCATCGCCGGCGGCGATTCCCAGCCGATGGCCCCCATGGACACCGATCCGGACTCCCTCCCCCGGTCGGTGGAGGGCTTCGAGCTGGTCGACACCTACTCCCTGGACGACGACACCCTCTCCTACTACTCGGACGGCTTCTTCTCGGTCGGCGTGGCCATCACATCGCGGCCTATCAGCCTGAGCGCACCGGAGGAGGTGGTGGACTTCGAGACCGATGACGGTCGGTACCGCCGGAGCTACCAGGCCGGCTCGGTAACGGTCACGTGGGAAGCGGACGAGGGCAACCTGGTGCTCATCGGTGACGTGCCTCCCGATCTGGTCGACGCGTTCCTGGCGGAGCTCCCACCTCCGTCCCAGGAGGGGTTCTTCGGGAGGATCTGGAGCCGCCTCTTCGGTTGAGGGAGCCCTGGATCCCCCCGCCACCAGACCTCAGAGGTCTTCCAGTAGCACACGGGCCGCCCAGGCCACCGGATCCGTCATCTCCGAGGCGGTGGGGATCCGGCCGGGAGCTGTGAAGAGGCGGTTCAGCTCGTCGGGGCCGTAGCGGCGCTCCACCTCCAGGCAGAAGGTCCGCCCCGCCTGGATGGATTCGCTGGGGGGTGGGGCGGCTCCCAGGGGGATGCCGGGGTCGGCTTGGCGCTCCTCGTCCCGGATCCGGACCATCGTCTCACGGTCGGGGAGCAGATCGGCCGTGGCCCTCTCCGCCAGCAGCCGGGCGTAGCCCGCCAGCAGGCCGAGGAATGCCTGGGTCTCCCGGCGGGCGGCGTCGGTCTCCTCGCTCCCGAACAGTCCCTCCAGCTGACCGGCCACCTCCTCCTGCATCCGGGCCGGGTCCGTCATCCCCATGAGCCCGCTCAGCGACGAGGGGTCGAAGTCGATGGTGGCGGCTTCGGCTTCCAGCAGCCGCCGCAGGTGCTCGATCGTGAACGGCACCGACGACACGGTGCGATACGCCACCTCCTCGGACACCACCCACAGCCGCACGGAGCTGGGGTCGAGATCGTGCCGGCGGGTGAAATCCTCTATGTGGGGCACCACCAGGGCAACCGCCAGGGGCCGGTCGGCGGGCAGGCCCCCATCGAATGTGGCCAGCACCCAGCGGGCCAATCCCCCTACCAGGGATCCGACCTGCATGCCCACCATGGCGGGAGCGAGCTGGGCCATGGGACCCGTCATCCCTCCCATGTCGGCGAACGGCTCGCTCAGATACCCGTAGGCCTCCAGATGGCGGTCGGCCCATTCCCGGGCGTCGACGGGCAGGACGTCGGGGGCGGGCGTGACTCCGATGGGGCTCACCTCCTCGGTGCGGAACTCCGCCAGACGTGTCAGCTCCCGGTACTCCTCAGCCGTCCACGGCTCCACCGGAACCCGCTCGCCGGTGAGGTGATGGGACACCTCCGCCGCCAGCTTCCAGTTGATGGGGCCGGGCTGGTTGAAC
>JBKHJQ010000146.1:0-6558 GCA_046538055.1 Actinomycetota bacterium | reverse complement strand
TCCCGGACGGGACGGGGCTCATGCGCAATCCATCGTGGTCCACCCCCTCCACCTTGCGGATCATCACTGACCGGAAGTAGTCGAGGAACGAGAGCAGCATCTCACGTTCCGGGCCGACACGATCGGGACGGGTGGGAAGAGTCTCAGGCATCGTGCCAGTATGGGGGCATGGCACTACTCGATGACGCACAGCTCACGGATTTCCTGAGAGCGCACCCGGAGTGGAGCCGGGACGGGGACTCGATCGTCCGCACCTTCGGCTTCGCCGACTTCACCGAGGCGATGGGGTTCGTGACGTCGGTGGCGCTCAAGGCGGAGAAGGCGAACCACCACCCCGACATCGACATCCGCTGGAACAAGGTGACACTGCGCCTCTCCACCCACTCCGACGGCGGCCTCACCGAGAAGGACACGGAGCTGGCCGCGCAGTTGGACGCTCTCGCCTAGGCCAGACCCTCCAGGCAGGCGGCCACCCACTCCAGGTGGTGGGACTCCTCCCGGTCCCGGAACAGTCGCTCCAGGTTGAGCAGCATCCGACGGACGATGTGGAGCGAATCCACCGCCTGGAACCAGCTCCGGTCCGCCCGGGGCTGGCCACCCAGGGCGTCGGCCACCAGGGAAGCGGCCTCGTCGAAGCCGATGGCCTCCCCGTAGTGGAACGGGTCCACGAGCTGGCCGCCCGCGTACACCAGGAAATGTCCCGGCATCCCCACACCCTCCATCTCGATGCCGGCGCGCCGCCCCACTTCGATCCAGAGGATGGAAAGGGTGAGAGGGATGCCGCGCCGGCTGGCGAGAACCGTGTCGAGGAAGTGGTTGTCGGGGCTGTGATAGTCGTCGACGTTCCCGCCGATCCCCTCGGCGATGGATATGACCCGGCGCAGGGCTAGGTGATTCTGTCCCTCCACCCGCGACGCCAGCTCCTCGATCCGGCCCAGCACCACCTCCTCCCGCAGCTCCGGGCGGAGGAAGCGCGCCAGGAGGAGGTTGGCCTCCGCCAGACGGTCGGCCCGAGCCAGGTCGGCTAGCTTCTCGGCGGTGGCTAGGTCCCGCACCTCGCCCAGGCTACTCAAGCCTCCTGGAAGCCCAACCGATCAAGGGAGACGGGCCGCTGCTGCCAGTCCTTCTCGACGCTGACCCGGAGCTGGAGGTTGACCTGTGACCCGAACAGCATCTCCAGCTCACGACGGGCCTCCGAGCCGGCCAGCCGCAGGAGAGCCCCTCCCTTGCCGATGACGATTCCCTTCTGGCTCTTGCGCTCCACGATGACGTCCGCCTCCACCGTCACCAGCCCCCCTTCCTGCTCGTCCAGATCCTCCACCCGGACCATGAGGGAATGGGGCAGCTCCTCCCGGAGCCGCTCCAAGAACTTCTCGCGTACTATCTCGGCCACCACCTGCGCCTCGGGCTGGTCGCTCCACTGGTCGGGGGGGAAGTAGAGGGGACCCTCTCCCAGGAGGGGCTCCAGCTCCGCGGCGAGCGCGTCCATCCCGTCTCCCTCCCGGGCGGAGACGGGCACATAGGCGGAGAAGTCCCATTCGGCCGCGGCCGCCAATTGGGTGGCGACGTCCGCCCGAGTGGCTACGTCCACCTTGTTCACGGCCAGCACCACCGGAGACCCCGATTCCTTGGCACGCTCCGCGATGAGGCGGTCGCCGGGCCCGATGGGTCCGGTGGCGTCGACCACGAACAGCACAGCGTCGCTCTCCGCCAAAGACCCGTACACGAGGCGGTTGAGCCGCGAGCCCAGCTCGGTCCGCGGGCGGTGCAGGCCGGGGGTATCCACCAGCACCATCTGCCACCGGGGCTCGCCGTCCTCCACGTGGGTCAGCACTCCCCGGATGACCGATCGCGTGGTCTGAGGGCGGGAGGAAGTTATCGACACCTTGTGGCCCACCAGCCGGTTCACGAGGGTGGATTTGCCCACGTTGGGCCTCCCCACCACCGCCACGAATCCGGACCTCATTCCTCGTCCCGGTCGTTCGGCTGGCGGGAGACCATCACCTCCAGAACGCGGCGGCCCTGCATGCGGGTCACCTCCAGGAAGGCGGAGTCGACCACGAAGCGCTCGCTCTCCTCCGGCACTCTCTCCGCCAGGCCCAGGATGAGACCGCCCACGGTGTCCCAGTCACCCTCCGGCATATCGGAGTCGAGCAGCTCCGCGAGGTCGTCCACCGAAAGACGGGCGTCCACCCTCCACACGCCCTCTTCCAGCATCTCCACCAGTAGTTGCTCCTCGTCCGTCTCGTCGGCTATCTCCCCCACCAGCTCCTCCAGCAGGTCCTCGATCGTCACGAGGCCCACGATGTCACCGAACTCGTCCACCACCATCGACATATGGGTCTTGTTGGAGCGCATCTCGGCCAGGAGGTCGGCGATCTGCTTCACCTCGGGCACGAACACGGCCGGACGCATGATCTGGCGGGCTGTGATCGAACCACCCTCCCCGAGGAGCCCTTCTAGAAGGTCCTTGACCAGGAGGATGCCCACCACCTCCTTCCCCTCCGTGACGGGAAACCGCGAGAACCCGTGTTCCATGGCGGCGGCGGCGACCTCCCCGGATCCGGCGTCGGCATCGACGGTGACCATATCCAGACGCGGGACCATCACCTCCCGCACGATCGTCTCGGAGAAACGGAGCACAGAGGAAATGAGCTCCCGCTCCCCCTCATCCTCCTCCGGCTCCTCGCCTTCCTCGGACCCGGCGCCGTTCTCCTCCACCGGGCGCTCTGCGGCCCATCCACCCAGGCGGACCGAAGCCTGAAGGAGGAACCAGGACCTGTAGGCGATCGGCCGCGGGTAGGTCCTGCCCACCAGGCGAGGCAGCACATCTCCCACCAGCACCACCATGGCGACCAGCGCGATCACGCCCGCAGGTCCCAGATTCGTATCCAATGCCGCCACGGCCAGCACGGAGGCGACCACCAGCAAGGCGCTGCATACCATTCCGACCGAGGGGCCGATTCGGGGACGGTCGTCCACGAGCACGGCCACACTGCGAGCCCCCGCTACGCCCTCGGCGGCGTCATGGTGAGCATCGGCTCGGGGTATCTGGGTCACGGCCGAGCCGGCGGCCCTCACCCACCCGGCAGTCATCAGCGCCAGGATCGAGATGAGCCCCACCACAGGACTCACCTTGCCCTCCCGGCTGCTTCCAGTATCACCCGTTCTCTCTCCTCCATCAGGTCGGCTTCCTCCTCTTCGCCGTGGTCGTAGCCCAGGAGATGGAGCATTCCATGCACCACCATCAAGGCCATGTCGTCATCGAAGTCCGACCCCTGCTCCCCGGCCCGTCGACGAACATACGCGGGGGCGATGAGCACGTCGCCCAGCAAGGGAGGGGGCCCGGCCGGGATCGTGCCGGGCGGACGCCCCGGCACCAGCTCCTCGATGGGCAGCGAGATGACGTCCGTGGGGCCCGAGCGATCCAGGAATCGGCGGTTGTAGCCGGCCATCTCCTCGTCGCCTACGAGAATGACAGAGACCTCCGATTCCGGGGGGCAGCCCTCATTCTCGAGTACGAGGGCGGCCAGGCTACGCAGGGCGGCCACGTCCACCGGCTGGGTCTGCTCGTCCGCCACGAACACGTTCATGCCGGGACGTGGGATGGAGGTTGGAGGATGCCGGCTCCGGGACCGGCCCCGGGTCTTCGACTGGAAGGATCGTCCATGCGCTCTCGGGTCAGCTACCTGGGAAGTTCGGATAGGCGATGCGCTGATGGTAGTGCCCTACCAGGGAACTGAGGAAGGCCTTTCGCATCTGGGTGAGCTGGGCGAGCGTGATGGGAGACTCGGCCAGCTGGTCGTCGGCCATCTTCTCGTCGATCACCCGGTTGACCACCTTCTCGATGGCATCGGGGGTGGGCTCCTCGTGCTGGAAGACCGCCCGGCAGGATGCCTCCAGGGAGTCCGCCAGCATGACGATGGCGGTCACGGCCGTACGGGGCTTGTGGCCGACATGACGGAAGGCACCGGGATCGACTCCCGGATCGGCCTCCCTCGCCTTCTCGTAGAAGTAGCGCATGATCCCGTCCCCGTGGTGGCTGACGATCGCCTCGGCCACCTCGGAGGGGATGTGGAAGCGCTTCGCCAGCCGCACCCCGTCGGTCACGTGGCGGCGGATGACCTCGGCGCTCTCCTCGGGAGTGAGATCGTCGTGGGGATTGGCGATGCCGAACTGGTTCTCGATGAACATCGTGGGGTTCTCCGTCTTCCCCAGGTCGTGGTAGTAGGCGGAGGCCCGTGCCAGGAGGGGATCCGCTCCGATCGCCCGGGCGGCGGCATCCGCCAGCGTGCCCACCATCAGCGAGTGGTTGAAGGTTCCAAAGGCCTTCTCCTGGAGGAGCTGGAGCGCCTCGTGGTTGCGGTCGGTGAGGTCGAGGAGCGCCAGGGTGGTGGTGATGTCGAAGGCCGACTCGAAGAACTGCAGGAGAGCGAGGGCCAGCAGGGCCGCCGCCAGGGATGCCCCGAAGGCCCAACCGGCCGAGCTGCCCACCTGGAAGAGGATTCCATTGTCGGATCCCACCTGGAAGAACCACGCCGTGGCGGCGGCGATGACGCCCGCCCCCGCCGCCGAGAGCAGGGCGGCGTTGCGGAATGCCCGCCGGGTGGACACCGCCGACACGAATGGGATGGGCGCCACGGTGGCCAGCAGGGCGTAGACGGTCACCCCGGGGTCGCGGGTTCCCACCGCGGTGAGGATGGCGACCGACAGCGCCATCAGCACTCCGATCCGCGAGTCGAAGAGCACGGTCGTCATGATCCCGAACGCCACGGCCGGCAGGATGTATCCGCTGGCGGCGTCGGCCACCTGCACCGTTCCCCGCACGGCTCCCGCCGCCAGGACGATGAGTATCCCCAGCAAGGCCACCATCCGGGGGCGGGCCCAGAACTCGGGCCGGAAGCGATGCAGGTACATCGCCAGGAGACCGGCCAGGAGTCCCAGCACCGCCAGGAGACCACCTTCCCGCTGCACCCGGTCCAGGACCCCTCCCGTTGCCTGGATGGCGTCGATGTCGAGCTGGGTGAGCGGCTCGCCCTCGTTGACGATGGTCTGGTTCTCCGAGAAGAAGACCTCGTATTCCTCCCGCGGCACGTCCTGGGCGGCCTGCTCTGCGGCGGCGGCCGTCGCCTCCTCGTCCACCGTCCAGTTGGCGCTGAGGAAGTTGGCCACGACGTTGCCGGCCGCCTGTCCGGCGGCTACGTCCCGTCCCGACTCGGTGTAGACGGGGGGCACCTGCTCGGAGGCCTGGACGCGGGCGTCCTCCAGGAGCACGCCGTCCTCCACCGGAGTCTCATGAATGCGCTGGCGGAACAGGTTCTGGGCCTGGCCGATGGCTGCCTGCTGGACCTGGGTGAGAACGGGCTGGCCGCCCGTGGCCTCTTGCACCACATCCCGGCGGGCGAGGGCTGCCAGGGTGGCGATGTCCTCGTCGGGAACGAGCGTGTCCGGCCCGATCGTCGACACCACCTCGTCCACGGAGACCAGCCCGGGATCCAGGCCCACCGGCGCCACCTCGCACGACGCCTCGCCGGCGAAGCACTCCACCGTCTGCACCAGGTTCCCGGCGGAGACGTCGAAATCGGGGAAGTCGGGGTCCTCCACCTGGATCGACACCCTCACCTCTCCCTCTGTGACCGAGCCGGCGAATCGCCCGGCCGAATCGGTTTCGGCCCGGTTGGAGCGTCCGGGCGACTCCATCGAGACGGTGACCGCCGGCAGCGGGACATCCGCCACCTCCCCGGGAGCCGCGTCCTCCGGCAACTCCGGATCGAAGTCGCCGTCTCCGTTGGCGTCGATGAACAGGAAGCCCTCTACCAGCACCTCACCGGGCGGGACCGTGGTGGTCGTGGTGGCAATGGTGGTCTCGGTCGTCTCCTCCTCCTCGTCGTCCGGGAGGGTGGTGGTCGTGGTCGTCTCCTCGGACGGCACGGTGGTGGTCCCCTCCTCCGGCACCTGGGGCCGGGTCTCGGTGGGGACCTCGCCGTCGTTCTGGTACTCGCCCATCACGGCATCCCGGATGTCTGCGAAGAACGCGTCGATACGATCCAGGACCTGGTCCTCCACCTCGGGGCGATGGACCGTGACCGGTTCCACCGAATTCCGGGCTGCCTCCTGAGCCGCCTCGTAGCGAACCTCGTCCAGGACGCGGGCTTCGTTCTGGACCACATAGTCCCGCTGGGCGACGGCATCGACCTGCAGGTCGGTGGAGTCGTCCGCCCCGCCCCCGTACGCCAGGATCCCCCAGGCCGCCACCGTCGTCGCCACGAAGACGGCCAGTCGCAGGATGCCGGGCCGGTGCATCATGGACGCTCCGACATATTCTCGAAGCGCTCATAGGCCTCGACGATCGACGCCACGATACGGTGGCGGACGACATCCCGGCTGGTGAGCTCCATGAAGGCCACGCCCTCGATGTCGGCCAGGATCCGACCCACCTGGATCAGGCCCGACTGTTGCTGGGAGGGAAGGTCGGTCTGGGTGGTATCGCCCGTGACGATCATCTTCGAGTTGAACCCCAGGCGCGTGAGGAACATCTTCATCTGCTCGGGGGTGGTG